>JARRQF010000060.1:0-15415 GCA_037382065.1 Candidatus Thiodiazotropha sp.
TTGCAACGCAGTATCCTGGCCTGAGCAGGCTTCCCTTCGGGCGAGACGCTATCATCGTCAATTTGTATGAAGCACCACACTAGAGATGTCAAAGAGTCCAACGTTTTAATATCTGATAGCGTGTTGTACTAGCTCCTAGTACCGTTGATGAAGCTAATACAAACTCACTCACAACCCACCGGATGGCTGGCAGTAATTGGTTTAATTCAGCACCTTGCGCCTTTCGATAGAGGGTGACATGAGGTTTATAGGCACGCGTCTCAGGCTTATAGCCATAATGCATCAACTCAACGTTTAAATCCTTCACCAATTGGATCAGCGGCATCGGCTTGTTTTCGGGGGCTGTCCATAAAATTCTAGGTTTAGCCCAAAATCCGCAACGATCAATTTGTAACTCGAAGCTATGCGCAACTACATTATCGGCAGCTCGTTCGATAGAATCCCGGCTTTCATCAGCAACTGGGCCGAGAAATACCAGCGTCATATGCAGGTCATCGGGATGATGGCTATGCCCTTCACGAGGTTGTAGTTTTTTCATCCGCGAAGCCAATTCATCACGTACCTGTGCATCGGGCCATAAGGCAAAGAAGAGCCTGGGATCAGTCATTTTTAAGTTGTGCAAGCAACTCTTGCAATGCGTACTTTACCGCATCGCCTCTTACTTGCTGGCGATCACCAGCAAACCATTTACTACAAGTGTAGGCATCCCTGCTCTTCAGTTGCCAAGAGAAACAGACTAGCCCCACAGGTTTTTCGACACTACCACCACTTGGGCCTGCAATGCCGCTAATCGCAATAGCCACATCAGCTCCACTATCTTGTAAAGCACCTTGGGTCATTTCGCTCACAGTCGCTTCGCTTACAGCACCGTTTATTTCCAAGGTTTGGCGGTTAACACCTAACATCGATTGCTTAGCTTGATTACTATAGGTGATATAGCCTCTATCAAACCATTTGCTACTACCGGCAAGATCGGTGAGAACCTTGGCAAGCCAACCGCCAGTACATGACTCGGCCACCACCAAGCGAAAACCTCGCTGGAGTAGCTGTTGTGCAGATGCTTTAACCAGATCATCAATCGGATCAATAATGCTCTCACTCATAGTGTTTACTTTACTTTAACCTTTAGTTTCTTGCTCTTTATAGGCTTTTCTTCTTCCACCTGCCAGGATATCCGCAAGTTAAGACGATGTTTTTCGGTATCCTGGGAGGCTGTAACCTTCAACTGCAATAAACCATCAGGCATTAAAACCATTTCACCCTCTTCGTCACTAAGGGTTAGGTTTCCTTTGGCGATACCTTGTGTGATCGATTTTAGGACTGCCTGTACCGAGGCCCTGTCCTGAAGTGATTCGTGACGAAAATTTTTCTTGCCCTGCGTCATGAGTTTAACCTGTCAGACTATGAAACTTGGATCGAATACCTTCACCTGAGGATAGTCATTACTGACCCTCCACTCATCTCTTCAGTTTGGTTGGCTTTTTCTCCAACCATTTCAGCAATTGTTTAATCATCGGTTTCAGTGCCGATTGCTTGAGACATTGGATGGCATTTTCTGGTGTCACCCATTCACGACCACGATGATGCTCTGCCCATTCATCTTCGGCAAGCATACGGCTGACCCGCATAGCAAAGACCTCTACCGTGCATTCGGCACCCCATTTCAGATAGCGGTAGCTACCCAGTGCTTTTTTCGAGACCTCCCCTTCGATACCAGCCTCTTCCAGGGCCTCTTTCGCAGCAGAAGCTTGCAATGTTAGCCTGGGTTCGCTGATTCCTTTTGGTACTACCCAGTGTTTCTGCTTGCTCGATTTAATCACCAGAATTTCCGTTTTACCACCCTTAACTCGATAGGGAATAACCGAAGACTGTTGATAGTAGTAGGCAGGTCGATCACGCCTCTCCCTCCCTTCATGGTTAGGAAAGGGAAACTTTTTTTCCAGGCTACTCGAACGGGTAATAGAGTTTAGCTCACCATCACCTGCCTTCAGTTCACACCAGTCAGAGGGCATTTTAATTCTAGCCAGCGTGGCAGTGGGTATTAATTTGCCATCCTTGGGCAGTGGAATCCGTTTGCCTTCCAGATATTCCACCAACGCTTCGAGACCTGGGTTATGACCAACCAACAGCACACGCTTCGCCGTTTTTGGGATTTGTGCAAGCACTTGCAAAAGATCCTCTAGCCTTGCGGCATAGATGCGTCGCTCCTGCACAATGGCATTCGCATCTTGGCCCATTACTTTAACGGCTTTTTCTGCAGTAACAAGCGCCCGCTCTGCTGGAGAGCTGATCACATAATCAGGCGTTAATTGCATCCGCAGCAACCACACACCGATTCGTTGCGCGCCACGCTTACCTCTATCTTTCAGGGGCCTATGAAAATCCTCAACCTGTTCCGACCAGTCTGACTTCCCGTGCCTGAGTAACATCAGTTCACGTGCCATTGTCTATACCCCTCTTGCATTTTTTGGCTAGCCATCCTCAGACTATAAGTAAATGCCTAACTCCGACTAACTTCCCCATTTCTCCAGGCACAACACCATCAGTTCAGAAAAATCCATGCGGCCTGTTACTTCGTAAATATTAACGCCCGTCAACAGATCCCTATAAGACGCTGTCTTCAACTGATCATCATCTTCTAAAAAAATGCCCAATTTATCCTGAAAGAAAGGACCAGGCGACTTCATCACCGCACTTAGCAATTCACCACGCTGTTCGATGTCCACTTTATGTAGATTGACTGGGGCGTCATCTGTTTGACTCCAGTTCAATATCAGCAACCCGGATAAGGGTCTTGGTGTTGAAGTATCAATGTGATGACGCCCGTAAATTTGCTCAATATCAATATCAAACTTCTCTTGCAAATTCCATAAAGCCTCCTTAGGAAGATTAAGAAGTTCGGCTCTGCGCTGTTCTCCAATGAGTGATTCTAGTCTGGGGTTATTCACTACTGTACCTGGGTTGACGCGTGGCAACTTGGGAATACCGACTGCTTCTACCTCCACTCCCTGACGACGTAGAAAAAGACGGTCATTGGTCAGAAAACAGCTATTTGGAATCTCCATCAAATGTAACATTAAAGTCGACTTTCCACGCCCTGAAAAACCGGCAATACCCAGGGCATGTCCCTTCAGAATCACTCCGGCGGCATGACAAATCAACCAATCCCGCTGTTGCAGCCAATTCATAACCTGCGAGTTAATAAAGTTAATTAACTGGTTGTCATACTCAAGGCAGGGACCAGCGGCAATGCGCCAAGCTTCACTCTGCAGAAACAGCATGCCGGTATGCACCTTCAAAATAATCCTGCCATCAGGCAGTTCGACATAGGCATCTTTACGACCATTTTTTTCCGGCTCACGCTGCCAGTCGATAAAGGGCAGACCGCTATCCAAAACCTTACTCTCAATTGCGACCAGCTCCATCGAAGCCCGTGCTGGCTTCTGAGACAATTGTCTAAAGTAGTTTTTTAGACGATTCAATAGTGGCTGACTATTGGAGCGAACCGTTAAACCACAATCGCCAATCGTAAGATGCAATGGTGTTTCACACAGTTGCTGATCCTGCATTAACAACTCAGCAGCCGATTTGGCATCCACGGGTGGCATCCACTCACTCTGCATGTTCATTGCGCAATCTCCTTAAGCATATAAGATGTATAGAGCGCGGGGACATCAATACCAATCCCTTTCAGTGCGCCATGAAAACCGCCGAATGCAGAAACTTCAAAAACGACAGGTCCTTGATCTGTTTCCGCTACATCCACAGTTGTAAAATCAAGACCAAATATGGCTTGTGCTCTGGTTGCTAGGGCGACCAATTCATTACTTGCATCATACCCCTCATAATGGCCACCACTCAGTATGGTAGTATTCCAAGTACCCGCTTTTCCCACACGAGCATATGAACCAAGATAGTTGCCGCCCAAAAAAACCATCCCCAGGTCTTTACCAGGAAGCCGTCGCTTCTTCTGGATATACATCACCGGATTCGTCTCACGAAAAGCTGCTATCTTTTGGGCTACCTGATGCCTCCCATCCTGATGATCGATCAGAGTCATTCCTCTGGCTTTGGTTGAATAGAGCGGTTTGAATACAGCTGATTCAAAATCTTTTACAGCCGAAGCCGCCTCTGCTGGGCTTTCGGTTATCCGCGTCTCTGGCATTGGGATATCTGCGTTATAGAGCGACAGGGTACAGCTGAGACGGTCGATAAGACGAATAATCTGCTCCACCCGACTGAAAACCCTGATACCAACTCGCTCCAATTGGCGTAGCATCTCCAATCGATCCAATGAGTGGGGGCTGTATTCTGCACTGATCTTCTTCACCACCAGGGCATCGAGTTGCGTGAGATCCTGGCCTTGAAACATCAGTCTGCCAGTATCGAGTTTGGCAGTCACCTCAGCCATATCGATCACTAAGCGAAACCCAGTTGCCTGCTCAATGGCATCAGCCAATGCTTCAGTAGACCACTTTCCGGGTATGCCAACCACCCCTATTTTTGGATTAACCAATGAATATTTCCTCAATCGGCACCTTAAACGGATGCTTGGGTTTGGATTCTGATTCAAGCAGCCGTTGCATAAGATAGGTCGCACGATAAAACATCGCTCGAGAAAGCGATTTATCGAGTATGAAACGGGTTGAAGTTGCGAAAGAACGTATTAACCCCAAAGCCAAACGGTGCTCAAAGCTTTCATCCCTGGTCTGCTTGGCAAACCCTCTTGCAAATCGGTAGAAGCCTCGGCACAACTTCATAATCCGAAGCCTAACCTGCGGATCAAAGACCTGAAGTCGATAATTGGAGACCATGAAAACCGTGACATCCTGTAAATAATCCATATATTGGGAACGATGCAGATCGATAAAATTAATACGCTGCTCTTCTGGATCATAGATGATGTTGTCTATATTGAAGTCGCCATGAATATAGACAGAAAAAGGCACTTTAATCGCTGTTTCAAACTTCTGCATCCTGACTAAAAGCTGATCAAATGAAGGTAATGCTTCCGAGCCAATGCGAGAAGCTGACTGCCTAAACGCTGGATGTATGGTATAGACATCATCCATGCGTTTGGCCAACTGCTTCATATAGTTCGCCGAGATGATTTTATTCGTCCGCGTCTCCAGCCACACTCTACTTAGTGTTTCGGTAAGGTGAGTAAAGCTATTTTGTAATAGCCGATCTGATCCATCCAGCAGAATCTGCTCAAAGGTTTGACCGGCTAAGTGTTCAATCAAAAGTGCGGCCGAATCACCGCGTTTCTGGTAGGCCAGGATTTTAGGTGCCAGACCAGGAATAATTTCATGCCAGTCATTGACCCGCTGCTTCTCCTCCTTCAGCTTCTGCTTGCGGCCATCCTTAAAGACGCCATGATAGCCTCTTTTGTGTCCACCACTGCTAACCGCATTGATTGCACTCCCCGATTTTGTCTCTGCAATGGTCTCGACCTGCAAGGCATCAAGTCCATTCACTGCCTTTAGCTTAGTAAGCGATGCGGCAAGCGTATGATAGCGATCGGTATTGAAATGTTGCCCCATCGAAGCAGAAATAATCGCCTCACTGATGCGCAACAGCGCATTACCCATCTGTTCGATATTGCGTAACAACATAATCAAAGCAATCTGATCAGCTGGGTGTTTCTCTTTTTTCCGCAGCTTTGAATAACGGTTGAGCTGTTTTTGGTAGGCTCGATCCAGTTGTTGTTCCACTCGACCGATCTTCAACGCCCGACGGGTATCTTTGGCCGCAAGAGCTGGCTCTATCATATCCAAAGCACGGATGACACGCTCCAACATACTCAAAACACCCCCTCTCTTCAGAAGATGACACTGCTCTATCTGGATACTCTGTAGTACGGCTTCACGGCAGAGTTCAGCCACCCTTTCCAAATGAGTAGCAATAGCCTCCACAGCACGTAGCAGTTGTTGATCCAGATTCTTGTTATCAACGGAAGAGAGCTCCTTTAAACAGTGGTTATGAATACTCAGACAGAGATTTTCAACATAGCCCTGGCGATCAAGAAGGCGAGTTGGCGGTGGGGCACTGGAACGACTGAAATGTCGATTCAACAAGCTCAGGTGAGATCCGATTTCCGCAAGAAGAAAATGCAGATTATCACGTATGACTCTTGGCAATGGCATATCAGTCGATAACCCCAAGGTTAGAAGGACAACCGCCCTACAATAGTGGCACTAAGTTATCCATAAGACTTTTAGGGGAAAGTTCGACCTTAGAAAAATGGGCAAATGACGACTTGATGGAGGCTGGGTATCACGCTGTTTGAAAAAATCAACCACACAGAGCAACGCCCCCACATCAACAGTGGCGCCAATCTCCTCTTCACACTCCCGTACCAATGCTTCCATCAGGGATTCATGAGCTTCTTGTCCACCACCTGGCAAGCTGTACCAGACCCCGCACACTTCAGCGCTTTTTTTCTGCATCAGCAGCGCCTCATCACGCACAATGACCGCGCGTACCGCATTACGAATCGTGTCATCCAGCATTATAGGGTTAGGGATCTATTGACATTGAGTTATCAGAAAGACAGTACCATGATCCAACAACTAGCCACCAACATCAATGACACCAGTACAGCAGCAGACCCTTGATCCTTGGCGCGACCAGAAAGCTGGTGGTTCTCGGTACTGATGCGATCGACAACACTCTCTATCGCACTATTAAGAAGCTCCACAATTAGCACGATAAAGAGTGGCCCCACCAATAGAGCCCGCTCAATGCCATTCTCACCCAGCCAAAACCCTAGCGGAGCCAAAATAATCAGCAATAGAACCTCTTGCCGGAAAGCCTCCTCGTTTTTGTACGTAGAGCGAAAGCCCTTCATTGAAAAGCGCAATGCATTCGTCAAACGTCTAAGCCCCACATTGTTTTCATTTTGCATCACCATGAGGCACCTTCTACCAATTTAGCCATAAAAAACCGACCGTATCATAAACAAACTATCATCCTCTCATAAAACGACAATAGATAACTACTAAGGTTCGTAACTGAAGTTAATATGAATGAGTAACAAATTCTTATAGCCTAGCGAACTCAGAAGGTAACGGTGTCCAGCTAATAACTTAGGCCAATCAATATGTGACAGACTTTAATTTTAACCTAACGAAGCTGCGAACAATGCGGCCTCCGCTATTTCTTGCTAATATCATATAGTACTCTCCAAAAATTTCAGCTGATGTATCAACTCATCTTCATTGAGGGTCGCTACCTATCATTATGGATACTCCACTCAGCCCATTAAGTGAAGCAGAACTTGACCTCCTGGATAATATCCTAATGAGCCGTATTAATGAGGATACCGACACCTTTGATATGGATGAGGGCATCCTCAATATCTCGGAACTAGATGGCTTCTTCACGGCAATAGCCAGTGGCCCAATTGCCATTCAGCCCACAGTCTGGCTCCCCATGATTTGGGGTGATTTTGAACCAGACTGGGAGAGTGAAGAGCTATTCATGGAGATGATCTCACTTATGATGCGCCATATGAATGGCATCGTTGACTCTTTGATGGAACAGGCTGACACATTCGAGCCCCTATTTTTTGAACGCTACGTTGATGAAAAAACCTACACCATTGTGGATGAGTGGTGCGAAGGTTATCGTCGTGGGGTCGATCTCGCTGTTGAACACTGGGATAAAGGGGGGGAAGAGGTCGCCAGGCGTCTTTCGTTCATCTACGCCTTTACCGAAGCCACCGATTGGCAAGGACATAATTATTCCGAACAAGAGGTCAAGGCGATCCAGGAAGCCATCCCAGCCAATGTGCGAGAGATCCACGCCTACTGGCTGTCACGGCGCCATGAAAACACGCCCCTCAAACAGAGCGAATCACATCCGGGTCCAGATGATCCCTGTCCTTGTGGTAGTGGAAAGAAATTTAAAAAATGTTGTTTGCATTGATCTCAACCCGACAACAGCTCGTTAATCGTATCAGCATCAAATAGAATCTCCTGCTCTTTTTTCCCCTCACCATAAACACTATCAGCAAGTAGCTGTTTTTTTGCTTGCAAGGCCAGAATCTTCTCTTCAACCGTACCTTCGGTAATCAGCTTATAGACAAAGACCGGCTTTTCCTGACCGATACGATGGGCACGGTCAGTAGCCTGCATCTCAATCGCTGGATTCCACCAGGGATCGTAATGGATCACTGTGTCCGCCTCAGTGAGGTTAAGCCCAACACCACCCGCCTTGAGGCTGATGAGAAAAAGATTGACCTGGCCACTTCGAAAAAGTTCGATCGCCTCATCACGCTTGCGGGTCTGCCCAGTCAGTTTGGTGTAGGAAATTTTCTCCTTAGCCAGGGACAGCTCGATCAGGCCAAGCATGCTGGTGAACTGGGAGAACAGCAAGATACGTCGTCCCTCATCCAGGAGTTCTGGCAACATCTCAAGCAACATATTCAATTTCGCAGAAGGGGCTTGTCTCTGCCCCTTGGTCATAGGCAGCAGGCGAGGATCACAACAGACCTGACGCAACTTAAGTAGGGCATCTAGGATGGTTATCTGGCTACGCGCCAGCCCCTTAGTGGAGATCGCTTTGCGCACACGTTTTTCCATAGTCAGACGAATGCTCTCGTAGAGCATCGCCTGCCGACCCTCAATAGGCGTGGTCCGCAATAGCTCGCTTTTCAGCGGCAGATCCTTAGCCACCTGTTCCTTGATACGGCGTAGCATGAAGGGCTTGATGCGACGCGAAAGCCGTTGCATTCTTTGATGATCTCCCTGTTTTTCGATTGGCGTACGGTAGTTGCGTACAAACTGATCCTGACTACCGAGAAAACCGGGGAGTAGAAAATCAAACTGCGCCCACAATTCACCAAGATGGTTCTCCATTGGCGTACCGGTCAGACACAAGCGATGATCGGCCTGAATTTCACGCACCAGTTTCGCCGCTTGAGAGCGAGGGTTCTTGATCTGCTGCGCTTCATCAAGGATCAAATAGTGATAGGACGCTCCCAATATCACATCCCGATCACGAGGCAAAAGTGGATAAGTGGTTAGGATTAGGTCATAATCACACAGATTATCGAAATGACCACTCCGATTAGGGCCTTGTAGCACCAGGACTCGCAATTTTGGGGTAAAGAGTTGAGCCTCTCGCCGCCAGTTGCCCATCAAACTGGTGGGCGCGATGATGAGACTTGGATGGTGCATACGCCCAGCACGTTTTTCGATGGCCAGGTGTGCCAAGGTCTGCACCGTCTTACCCAACCCCATATCGTCAGCAAGAATACCCGCCAATTCATATTCACGTAGAAATTGCAGCCAATCCACCCCCAGCTGTTGGTAATCACGCAGCTTCCCTTTAAAGGTGATAGGTAATTTGGCGGGTTTAATACCCTCAAAGTTCTTCAGCTTAGCCGCCAGACGCTGTAGTGCCTGACCACCTTTCACCTTGAGGTCACCAAGCTCCAGTAAACGGGGCGCATCTAAGCGTGAAAGATACAGCTTGCTATTTTCACCCAGAGTATCGTAAATTTCGATGATATTTTGCAGTATCGGTTCCACCCGCTCGCTCGCCACCTCGACATAGTGCCCATCTCCACTTGTCAGGTAGAGGGTGGGTGGCAAAGAACCAGGCTCATAGTCACCAATGAGTTCGATCACTAGGGGCAGCAGCGGCAGCTTGTGGCCCTTTACTTCGATATCAAAACGCAGTTCAAACCAATCATTATCCGTGCGTTCGACCTCCGCCTCGATTAGCTCGGCACGGCTGAGTCTAATAGGTGACTCTTCTGCCAACTCGATTTGCCAACCCTCATCTCGAAGTCGCTTTATCCCCTCTTCCATAAATTGAAACCAAACTGCCAAGCCTGATTGTGGCTCCGCTTCACGATGAGGTAGGGTAAAATGCATCGATTGACCGGGCTGCTCGGCTAAGCCTTCGGCACGTAACCGTTCACCTGCCGCTGCTTCCGCCACCAAATCGCGCTGAAAACGCACTAATTCCCCGGACTGCTCCACAGTTACCATTGTTGTTTCTGATGAGTCAGCATCCAGCGCAATATCTTGATAGAGAAAATCGAGTGCCAGATTAGCGCCCAATGGCGAACTGCCACGATAACCAATCGTCAAACGAGGGGTGGGCGTCAGAAGCCCCATATCCGTGATATCAACAGCGACAGGAGTAGGTAGCTCAGGGTGTTTTAGGGCCAACTGTCGACTCAGTCGCTTTGCCGCTTTACGTGGAATTGGCGGCGCTATATCGATCAAGTGTAGCTGCTCACTATCTATCCCAGCCGGTAATACCCATTCACCTACCTCATAACGCTCCGTATCGATGAACAGAGGAGGTGTCACAGGCACCATAATCACATGCTCTAACCCATCGATTCGCAGCTGAAAGCCTCTCTTTTCGTCCTCCCATTTCAATAACAAGTCGCGCTTTGGGGCAAGTCGCAAGGGGTATAACCGCTCAGCTTCCCAGAAGACCCGGCCAGTACTGAGCATTAACTTCAACGCCAAGCTTCCGCTGGCACCGCTAAGCATCATGACGCCCCACTGCCTATTGCTCGCCGATAGCAAAGCCAGGATCTCCTTATCAAGCTGTTGCAGATAGCCAGGAAGGTTAAAGTAACGGTTCAGGCTTAACGGGTTGGTCTGGCGGCCCTTGCCAAATGAGCCGTCCCGTTTGCGTCGGGCAACACAAAAGTCCACCTTCACTGAATGACTATTACCTCTTGGCTTTAGCGTGTAGATAAGTGCTTCCAACGATCCACGATTGCCCTCTTCATCCTCATCTCCTTGATCATCTGCAGAAAATTGCTTGAGCCAATCATTGAAGGCAGCACTGCTGTTTACCCTCCTTCGACCCTTTTTCGATTGCATAAAGCTGAGGCAAGCGGCAACCACATGCTCACAGTTGGGGCCTGCTGGACAATTACAGTAATTGTCAAAAACAGTATCCTGCCCTGATTTGAAGATATTAATCTCCTGCTGGTAATGGTGAGGTCCATTACCCTCGGTGACAGCTTTCAAGACAATGCGTTCAGAATCTGATTGCAGCACCTGCAGCTCTATCACTGATCCCTGACGGAAATAGAAGATCCCTCTTTTGTAGTCAGTCAAACCACAGGCCTGTTGCAGAAGATTGACCGTAATTTCTAATACTTTGTTACCCAAAACATCCTCTCGAAGGTGTTACCCTAAAAAGATCAGTTGGACGGCGTGAAGAGTGCGCTTGTGGTGGTGCAGGGCAAGGGTCGCTCCTGCACATCCATGTGCCCGCGACACGGGTGCATCCATACACGACACAGAATAGCCTGCTATTCCAAGGAGTTGCAACACCGCCATGTGCCGCCACAAGCGTGCCATTCACGGTGTAGCGTGACTCACCCAGTAGCTGACCATAACCATCGAAGCTATTTTCTTTAAAATCAGAAACCTGTTATTAGAATGGAGCGGTCAACTGATTTTTTAGGGTTACGCCCTCATGAACCGCTGAATAAACAATAGGAGTAATACCATGAATGAACGGATTCAAACCAGTCTCAAACAACATTTCGGCCATGACAGCTTTCGTCCCGGCCAAGAGATGGTCATCAAACATCTGATCTCGGGACACTCAGCGGCTGCTGTGTTTCCCACCGGAGGGGGAAAATCAATTTGCTACCAACTTCCCGCCCTATTGCTACCGGGCGTCACCTTGGTCGTCTCCCCATTGATCGCGCTAATGAAAGACCAGATCGATGCACTGGTAGCTCGTAACATCGCGGCAAAGCGACTCGATTCAACCCTTAGCGCCGATGAATATCGAAGCGTCATGGAGCAACTACGCGCCGGTCAGCTGCGGCTTCTCTATGTAGCGCCCGAACGCTTTAACAACGAGCGCTTCCGAGAGGCTATTAGTCGCATTAGGATCTCCCTATTCGCAGTGGATGAAGCACACTGCATCTCTGAGTGGGGTCACAATTTCCGCCCGGACTATCTCAAACTGGCGGGCTTCGCCCAACAGATCGGCGCCGAGCGCATCCTGGCCCTGACTGCAACCGCCACACCACCAGTACTTAAAGACATCTGCCGAGCATTCGATATTAACGCCGAGTGCGCCGTACGTACAGGCTTCTACCGAGCCAATCTTGAATTGCGCTGCACCCCGGTTGATAGCCTTATGCGTGACAAGGTATTGAGCAAAGCGCTGAGCAGCCACCCACCCGGCCCAACCATTATCTATGTGACCCAGCAAAAGAGTGCGGAACGGCTTGCCGAACAGCTCGCTGCCACTGGCTTGCCAGCACATGCTTATCACGCCGGGATGAAAGATACCGAACGCGCCAAAGTACAGGATTGGTTCATGGCGGCTGAACAAGCTCTGGTGGTAGCCACCATCGCCTTTGGTATGGGCGTTGACAAGGCCAACATTCGCTATGTCTACCACTACAACCTGCCCAAAAGCCTAGAGAACTACGCCCAAGAGATCGGACGGGCCGGCCGCGATGGCAAGCCTTCGATCTGCCATCTTCTATTCTGCCCTGACGACCTTAATGTGCTTGAGAATTTCATCTATGGCGACACACCTGATGAAACATCATTACGCGACCTGGTCCACGACCTTTTCAATTGTGAGACTGAGTTCGATATTTCGCTGTATGAACTCTCAGCTCGTCACGACATTCGCCCTCTAGTACTGCGCACCCTCCTCACCTACCTGGAATTGGACAGGCTGTTGGAAGGCGGTACCCCCTTCTACAGCACCTACAAGTTCAAGCCGCTACTCAGTTCACAGGAGATTCTTCAGCACTTTAAAGGCGAACGCCGACGTTTCTTGAGCGGATTGTTAAGTCAGGCGCAAAAGGGCCGTATCTGGTTTACCCTGGATGGCGAAGCGGCCGCAACGACCCTCAACTGTTCGCGCACACGGATTGTTCGCGCCCTCGACTGGCTTAGCGACCAAGGGATGTTGGAACTACAAGTTTCCGGAGTCCGTCACCGCTATCGCCGTTTGGAGAAACCGGATAATCTAGACGCCCTCGCCTCAACACTATACCAACGGATAGAAAAACGAGAAGCGAGCGAATTGAAACGCTTGCAGCAGGTCTGTGACCTGGCAACCGGCGAGGCGTGCCTCACCAATAAACTGACAAGCCACTTCGGTGAGCAACTGGAAAATCCCTGTGGCCACTGTAGTAGCTGTTTGGGCGACACACCAGGTTTACCACCACGTTCCGCCACATCCATTCCTGCCGGGCTATCTAAGGAGATTGTCCCACTCATTGAAAAGAAGAGCAGGGTTCTGAACTCCCCACGAACGCTAAGTCGTTTCCTTTGCGGTGTCTCATCGCCGAAACTCAGCCGCGCCAAATTGGGTGGGCATCGTCTGTTCGGCCTATTGACCGAGACACCATTCAGCAAGGTCATGATGTGGGCGGAAACCTTCTATAGTGAGCAATAGTCTGGATTGACAGTTGACCAATCTGGAGACTCCAATAGTAGTTCAGATCAAACCCGGGGCAATTGCACTACAAAGGACTCGTTTTCGTACATAATAGAAACAAATCGCCACAAAAATGTTGCAAAGCATTTCGTTTTGGTTGAGAAGTTTAGCGGTTATTGGATCCCCCTCACCCTGACCCTCTCCCGCAAGAGGGTGTCGCAAAAGTCATAGGGTGGGTGGGGTTCTGTCCCACCATTAAGGGATGAAATGTAGGATGTGGTGAGGTACGAACCGCATCATGGATGTTCGTGAACCATCGCACTATTGATGCGGTTCGCACCGCTCACCGCATCCTACGCAATCACGAATTTTATCGCGTATTCAAAAAGAGTGACCTATCGGTTTAAAAATACCATGGAATATCTCACCCAAATATTGGCACAACATCGAAAATCATGATGCGGTTCGTGCCTCACCACACCCTACGACTTTTGCGAATATTCACGGCATGTTTTTACAACACCCTCCCTTGCGGGAGAGGGCCAGGGTGAGTTGGATAATTAATTTTTTCAAAAGCATCTAAACACGTGATGCCATCCCTAGCGCAACCGCCCTATTGAATACAGGAACAACGATGTAAATGTACTTATCGTGCTGCGTTGATTCTGCCGTAAACAGCCGAGCGGCCCCTTCTGAAATAGGATTAATTTTAGGTTCCATAAGATGGTATGACATTTCTAGATACTCAATAATATCCCAAGCAAATAACTTTAACAAAGACTTGTCATGGACTTGTAGTTTTGAAAATACTTCTCGCCCTAAAACCTCATCGATCTCTCGGTATCCTATAGCGGAATTTCCAACTACTAATATATCTCTATCAGATAGATAGTCCCTGAAACTGCATTCCACATCGTGTGTGCAGTCAAATATCTCTACCCAAAAGTCACAAGCATTTCCACTGAGTCTTCTGAGAGAAAGCAGATACCCATCTAGATTTTGTATTGCTTGCTCATCCATGACAGTGGTTAACAAAGCAATTCACCGAAAAGCAAAAAAGGCGTGCGGCGTAGGCATAGTTGTTAACGGTATTACCTCAATCAAAGACTCTAGTGTGGTAGCGCCATTTGGTATAAATAGCCATACAAATGCGCCACAATTCAAAAATACGGTTATCCAGAATACAGAGCGAAATGATTGTTTCTTGGTTTTGTGGCGCAATTTTTGCTGGGCAACTAGTGCACCAGGCCAACCTCCAGCCAATGATAGCAAGTGTAGTGTACGTTCTTGCGTTCTCCATTTTCCACTTTTGGCTGCCGATTTATCCAACGCGTAGATGATAAAGGTGAGTAGGCTTGCCGCCATGTATAGCGCGAGAATAGGAAGAGGTATTCTAGCTAAAAACACAGAGGTAGCAACAATTATGAGAAAGAGAACAGCAATAGCGATTGACAGAAACCCATAACTCCGCTTTTTTCTCCCTGGAAGCCTATCACAGATTAGCGAGGCCTTTATGGCTCGTGGCCTACCTTGTTTATCAGAAGAGAGCTTGTAAGTTACCTTCTGACCAACCTCAGGACGACGATTGTGGTTAGTGAATGCTTTGATATGGATGAAAATTCGTTTTCCCCCAGCCATGGGGCTTATGAAACCAAATCCCTTCTCTGCATTCCATGATGTTATTTTCCCTTTAGTACGCATATCACCTCAAGCGAACAGATATAATGTAGTTCAGTTTGGCGTTAAGCTCAGCATATATTTCAATTGAGATATGCCACCTTCCCTATGCAGGGGGCACTATCCAGTCTGATCCCTATTATGTAAAACAAATATTACAACCATTTAGCGACCTATACCTACACAACTTTAGCCTGAGACACCCAAAGAGGTCTCTGGTGTGGTGCTTCATACAAATTGACGATGATAGCGTGACGCTAAGCGGTTAGCCGCTAGGCGCGTGCCGCCAGGAATGGCTTCTCCCTTTCCAAGGCGCGCAACAACGCGGATGACCGCT
>JARRQF010000061.1:0-14348 GCA_037382065.1 Candidatus Thiodiazotropha sp.
ATGTAAAAATGACCGTGAAGCTAATAGCACCGATCGCGATGGAAGAAGGGCTGCGTTTTGCAATCCGTGAAGGTGGTCGGACCGTGGGTGCCGGTGTGGTATCCAAGATAATCGAGTAAGAGCTAATGGCTAACCAGAGAATACGAATTCGTCTGAAAGCATTTGATCATCGACTGATTGATCAATCTGCCCGTGAGATAGTGGAGACCGCGAAGCGCACAGGTGCGCATGTTCGAGGTCCAATTCCGCTGCCGACAAAAAATGAGCGTTTCACCATCTTGATTTCACCGCATGTCAATAAAGATGCGCGAGATCAATATGAGATTCGCACCCACAAACGTTTGCTTGATATTGTTGAGCCAACAGATAAAACCGTGGATGCACTTATGAAGCTCGATTTGGCTGCCGGTGTTGATGTGCAGATCAAACTGAACTGAGGTTAAGAACGATGGCGATTGGAGTAGTCGGCCGCAAGGCAGGAATGACCCGAATATTTACCGAGCAGGGAGAATCCGTGCCTGTAACGGTGATTGAGGTTGAGCCCAACCGTGTGACCCAACTTAAGACCAATGATGCAGATGGGTACCTCGCAGTTCAGGTAACCACAGGTGCTCGTAAAGCATCACGTGTCACAAAACCTGCAGCAGGGCACTATGCGAAGGCGGGTGTTGAAGCGGGTCGTAATATCTGGGAGTTTCGCGCAGAAGCCTCTGATCTAGACGGAATCGAAGTAGGCGGCGAGATTAAAGCTGACTTATTTGAAACGGGGCAGATTGTTGATGTTCGTGGAAGATCACAGGGTAAAGGTTTTCAGGGTGGTGTGAAGCGTCACAACTTCAGCATGCAGGATGCGACTCATGGTAACTCACTGTCACATCGTGCACCGGGCTCGATCGGGCAGTGTCAAACACCTGGTCGTGTTTTTAAAGGTAAAAAAATGGCGGGCCACATGGGAGCCGCTCAACGTTGTCAGCAAAATCTTGAGATTGTGCGCGTAGATGTTGAGCGTAATTTGCTTCTGGTAAGAGGTTCTGTGCCTGGCTCCAGGGGGGGTGATGTCATCGTCACGCCTGCTGTGAAGATGAAGAACAAAGGGTAACAGCAATGGATCTCAATGTAAAAACAGCTGCTGGTGCACAGACACTACAGGTATCAGACAACGTCTTCGGAGCTGAATTCAAACAGACACTGATTCATCAGGTTGTTACAGCCTACATGGCAGCAGCGCGGTCTGGAACAAAAGCTCAAAAAACACGTTCTGCAGTAAGGGGTGGTGGGGCAAAGCCCTTTCGCCAGAAAGGAACAGGGCGTGCAAGGGCGGGTACCAGTCGCAGCCCAATTTGGCGTAGTGGTGGCATTAACTTTGCGGCAAGCCCAAGAAATTATGAACAGAAAGTGAATCGTAAGATGTACCGAGGTGCGATACGTTCGATTCTGTCTGAATTAAATCGTCAGGAAAGACTTGTCGTAGTTGATGAGATCACTATTTCACAACCAAAGACTAAAGAGTTGGTTGGCATGCTGAAAGGGATGGATTTGAGTGATGTCCTTTTAGTCTCTGTGAACCCGGATGAAAATCTCTATCTTGCAGCACGTAACCTCTATGGTGTCGATGTTCGCGATGTTGATGAGATAGATCCCGTAAGCCTCGTTGCCTATCAAAATGTTTTAGTCACTGAGAGTGCGATAAAGAAACTTGAGGAGCGTCTGGCATGAATAATGAGCGTCTCATGAAGGTTCTATTGAGCCCGCTGATATCAGAAAAGAGCAGTATCATCGCAGATAATAATACGCAGTATACCTTTCGCGTGTTGACTGACGCGACTAAGCGTGAAATTGCAAAAGCGGTCGAAAAATTGTTTGAGGTCGAGGTCGAGCGTGTTCAGGTTGTAAACGTCAAAGGCAAACAGAAGCGTTTTGGCAATATGAACGGTAAGCGTTCGGATTGGAAAAAAGCATATGTCCGTCTCAAGTCTGGTAGCGAGATCGATTTCGCTGCGGGTGCATGAGCAAGTAAAACAGGATTTGGATAATGGCAGTCGTTAAATCAAAACCGACCTCTGCTGGCCGCAGATTTGTGGTCAAGATTGTTGATGCAGAGCTCCATAAGGGTGAACCGTATGGTCCTCTTTTGGCAAAGAAAAGCAAGAGTGGCGGACGCAATAACAATGGTCGTATTACTACACGTCATCGTGGCGGTGGTCATAAGCAACGTTATCGTATTATCGATTTCAAGCGAAACAAGGAAGGAATTCCTGCTGTTGTGGAGCGACTAGAGTATGATCCGAACCGTACCGCACGTATCGCTTTAATTCGTTATGCTGATGGTGAGCGCAAATACATAATTGCACCCAATAATCTGCATACGGGTGACACGATTGAGTCTGGTGTCACAGCCTCGATTAAGACAGGTAACTGCCTGCCATTACGTAATATTCCGCTCGGTTCTGTGGTTCACTGTGTCGAGATGAAGCCTGGTAAAGGTGCACAGATTGCACGCTCAGCAGGAGCATCAGTACAGTTGGTTGCCCGTGAAGGAGAGCATGCCACACTGCGCTTACGCTCCGGCGAAATGCGCAAGGTTCCTGTAGACTGCCGTGCTGTCATTGGAGAAGTATCCAATTCTGAGCATAACCTTCGCTCACTTGGCAAGGCTGGAGCTACACGTTGGAAAGGTATTCGTCCAACCGTTCGGGGTGTGGCCATGAATCCGGTTGATCATCCGCATGGAGGTGGTGAAGGCCGTACCTCTGGTGGTCGTCATCCAGTGTCTCCATGGGGCACACCAACCAAGGGCTACAAGACCCGAACAAACAAGCGTACGAATAAGATGATTGTTCGACGCAGAAACCGTAAATAATTGATTAGGGGTTAGAGTCGTGCCACGTTCCATCAGAAAAGGCCCATTTATCGATCACCATCTCATAAAGAAGGTGGACGAAGCGGTAGCCCAGAATAACAAGCGTCCCATTAAAACTTGGTCTCGACGGTCTGTCGTTGTCCCAGAAATGGTGGGGCTAACAATTGCTATACATAATGGCAGACAGCATGTGCCTGTTTTGATATCCGAAAACATGGTCGGACATAAACTGGGCGAGTTCGCATTGACTAGAACCTATCGCGGTCACGCCGCTGATAAGAAGTCAAAGTAGAGGAGATGATGATGCAGACAACAGCAAAGTTGCGTCATGCCCGACTCTCAGCCCAAAAAGGACGTCTGGTTGCAGACCAGATCCGTGGACTGCCAGTTGAACAGGCACTAGATATCCTGTCCTTCAGCAAGAAAAAGGGCGCAGTATTGGTGAAGAAAGTTCTGGAATCAGCAATAGCTAATGCAGAACATAATGATGGTGCTGATATTGACGAGTTGAAGGTATCTGCGGTGAGTGTTGATGAAGGCCCCACCATGAAACGAATCCGTGCTCGTGCGAAAGGCCGTGCATCAAGAATTCTTAAGCGGACGAGTCACATTAACGTGACTGTCGCAGAAAAGTAATAGGCAAGAGAGGCCGATATGGGTCAGAAAGTACATCCAACCGGGATACGTCTTGGTATCGTTAAAGACTGGACGTCCAAGTGGTATGCGAATTCAAAACACTACTCGACGCTCCTTAATAACGATCTTGAAGTTCGTGACTATTTACAAAAGAGATTGTCACAAGCCTCAGTCAGTCGTATCCAGATCGATCGTCCTGCTAATAACGCACATATCACAGTGCATACAGCTCGTCCTGGACTGGTTATTGGAAAAAAAGGTGAAGATATTGATGCTTTGCGAGCTGAAGTATCAAGTATGATGGGAATACCGGTGCACATGAGCATCGAAGAGATTCGCAAACCAGAGCTAGACGCACAACTCGTTGGTGAGAGTATTGCTCAACAACTGGAGCGTCGTGTGATGTTTCGTCGTGCCATGAAGCGTTCTGTTCAAAACGCAATGCGACTCGGAGCAGAAGGTATTAAGGTACATATTAGCGGTCGTCTGAACGGCGCTGAAATTGCGCGTTCAGAATGGTATAGAGAAGGTCGTGTACCTCTTCATACTTTACGAGCTGATATTGACTATGGATTTGCTGAAGCCAACACTACTTACGGAATTATCGGTGTAAAAGTTTGGATCTTCAAAGGTGAAGTCTTTGGTGACCGTGAGGAAGTGGAATTAGAAAAAAAGCCTGCCTCACAGAGTAAGAGGTCGTAAGTCATGCTACAGCCAAAACGGACAAAATTTCGTAAGCAGCACAAAGGGCGTAATCGCGGATTAGCGATCACCGGGAGTAGCGTCTCCTTTGGTGAATTTGGGCTGAAATCAATGGGTAGAGGGCGTATTACTGCTAGGCAGATCGAGTCAGCCCGACGAGCTATTACGCGTCATGTAAAACGTGGTGGCAAGATGTGGATTCGAATATTTCCCGACAAGCCCATCACAAAGAAACCTCTTGAGGTACGCCAAGGTAAAGGTAAAGGTAATGTAGAGTACTGGGTGGCGCAGATCCAGCCAGGTCGCATGCTTTATGAAATAGAAGGCATACCTGAAGAGCTGGCACGTGAAGCATTTGCACTCGCATCTGCAAAATTACCAGTTGCGACAGCCTTCGTGAAGCGGACGGTAATATAATGAAAGCATCTGAATTAAGAGAAAAGTCACAGCAAGAGCTGACAACCACATTGGATGATCTTTTTAAAGAGCAATTCAATCTGCGTATGCAGCAGGGTACTGGACAACTTGCACGTCCGTCACGAATGAATGAAGTCCGCAAAGATATTGCGCGGATCAAGACTCTTATGAATGAAATGAAGTCGGGTGACGCATCATGAGTGAGCAACAAGCAACAAACCGCACACTGGTAGGACAAGTGGTAAGTCATGCCATGGATAAGTCCATCACGGTCACTGTGGAACGTCGAGTAAAGCACCCGGTCTATGGAAAATACATGCGGCGGTCTACAAAAGTCCACGCTCATGATGAGGCGAATGAGTGCCAGACAGGTGATACCGTAATGGTAGAACAGTGTCGTCCTCTTTCGAAGACAAAGACATGGCGTCTAGTAAAGGTGCTAGAGCGTGCGAGCTAAGTTTACTTAGTTTGTAACCAATCGTAACTATTTGGAATTAGGGCAATACCATGATTCAGATGCAGACTAACCTAAGTGTTGCTGATAACAGCGGTGCAAAGCGGGTTCAGTGCATAAAGGTGCTTGGCGGCTCACACCGCCGTTATGCCGGCGTCGGCGACATAGTAAAGGTCAGTGTCAAAGATGCTATACCACGCGGAAAAGTAAAGAAGGGTGACGTCTACAATGCGGTTGTTGTGCGCACCAAAAAAGGCGTGCGACGTCCTGATGGCTCGGTGATTCGTTTTGATTCCAACGCGGCTGTGCTGCTGAACAGCGCCTTACAGCCAATTGGAACCCGTATATTCGGTCCTGTTACCCGTGAATTGAGGAGTGAGCGGTTCATGAAAATCATATCGCTTGCTCCTGAAGTTTTGTGAGGCAGCTCTAATGGCAAGCAAGATTAAAAAAGGTGATGAAATCATCGTCATCACTGGCAAAGATAAAGGTAAACGCGGCACTGTTGTTAAAATGCTGGAGGGGGATCGGCTGGTTGTTGAAAACGTCAATATGGCGAAAAAGCATACCAAACCGAATCCTAACAAAGGAGAGGCTGGTGGTATCCTGGATAAGGAAATGCCCATGCATATCTCCAATGTTGCACTCTATAACCCAGTAACTGACAAGGGCGACAGGGTTGGATTTAAAATTTTAGAAGACGGCAAAAAGGTTCGGATATTCAAGTCTAACCAAGAAGTCGTCGACATCTAAGGCGTGATCAGACATGGCAAGGTTACAGCAATACTATAAAGAGACTGTCGTCCAGGATCTGATGGACAAGTTACAGTTTAGCAGCATCATGCAGGTGCCTAGGATCACCAAGATCACACTCAATATGGGTGTTGGTGAAGCAATAGGTGATAAAAAGGTTCTTGAAAATGCTGTCGGCGATATGGAAAAAATCGCCGGTCAGAAAGCCGTTATTACTCATGCAAGAAAGTCTATCGCGGGTTTTAAGGTTCGCGAAGGCTGGCCGATTGGCTGTAAAGTGACCTTGCGCAGAGAGCGGATGTATGAATTTCTTGACCGCCTGATTAATATTTCTATTCCGCGTATTCGTGATTTCCGTGGATTAAATGGAAAGTCATTCGATGGTCGTGGAAACTATTCTATGGGTGTCAAAGAACAGATTATGTTTCCAGAAATCGACTACGATAAAATCGATACAATACGTGGATTGGATATTACGATAACCACTACCGCGCGCTCAGATGAAGAGGGCCGCGCGCTTTTGGAAGCTTTCAAGTTTCCCTTTAAGAACTGAGTTTATTATGGCAAAGAAAAGCATGATTGCACGTGAAGTAAAACGTGCACGAACAGTTTCTCGATTTTATGCAAAGCGAAGTGAATTGAAAGCTTTGATTAAGAATCCAAACAGTAGTTTTGAGGAAATTGAACAAGCTACTTTGAAACTGCAAAAAATGCCGAGGGATGCCAGTCCTGCTCGCAAGCGTAACCGCTGTCAGATAACTGGGCGTCCACATGGTGTCTACCGCAAGTTTGGCTTGTGCAGAAATAAACTGCGCGAGGCAGCTATGCGAGGTGATGTTCCAGGGCTTGTTAAAGCAAGCTGGTAACAGTATACTACCGCGCCCTTACCCAAGCCGATACACGGTTTGGTGATTTCATTTATAGGTATCGCGCCACAAAGGCGGACTGACCTTAGGAGCTCATCATGAGTATGTCAGATCCAATAGCGGATATGCTTACACGCATCCGTAATGGCCAGGCAGCAAAAAAAGCCACTGTAGAACTACCTTCATCCAAGCAAAAGGTAGCTATCGCGAACCTTCTGAAAAAAGAGGGTTATCTTCAAGAGGTAAATCTAAAGAGTGATGGCAAAAAGCCAACGCTAGTTTTAGAGCTGCGTTACTATCAGGGGCGCCCTGTAATTGAATTAATTAAACGGGTTAGTCGTCCTGGTTTGCGCGTCTACAAGGGGCAAAGCGATCTTCCAAAGGTTCGCGCAGGACTTGGTATCGCAATCATATCAACGTCTAAGGGCGTGATGACAGATCGTGCTGCTCGAGAACTAGGCCAAGGCGGTGAAGTTATCGCCTTCGTTGCGTAAGGGGAGCAGATTATGTCACGTGTAGCAAAAAGCCCTATAGAAATCCCTTCTACTGTCACCGTCACAATGGCAGGTCAGTCGATCTCTGTAAAAGGTCCAAAGGGAGAGATGAAGCTCGATATCCACCCTGCTGTAGCTATTAACCAAGAAGATAGTCAGCTGAATGTATCACCATTAGAGCAGTCGCCATCTGCTTGGGCAATGGCTGGTACCTTTCGAGCACTGGTTAATAATCTGGTAACGGGTGTCACGCAAGGATTCGAGAAGAAGTTACTGCTGGTTGGTGTTGGTTATCGCGCCCAAGCTAGTGGTAAAACGCTCAACCTGAGTCTTGGTTTCTCGCACCCCGTTGATTACCCAGTACCCGAGGGTATCACTATCGTAACACCCTCAGCGACAGAGATCATTGTTTCTGGTAGTGATAAGCAGCGTGTTGGACAGGTGGCAGCTGAGATACGCGCCTATCGTCCTCCTGAGCCCTATAAAGGCAAAGGTGTTCAGTATGCTGATGAGCAAGTTGTCCGCAAAGAAGCTAAGAAGAAATAGGTAGAACGATGGAAAAGAAACAGTCTCGTATACGCCGTGGGCGACGCACCAGAGCAAAGATTCGCGAGCTCGAAGTCTATCGTCTCTCCATTCATCGCACGCCTCGCCATATCTATGCTCAAGTGATTAGCCCAGATGGGTCAAGTGTACTAGCAAGTGCCTCTACTCTTGATAAGACGGTTAAAGGAGAGCTAAGCAATGGAGCTGGCGGAAATATTAAGGCCGCATCAGTGGTAGGAAAGGTTGTCGCGGAGCGGGCTAAATCAGCCGGTATTGAATCAGTTGCCTTTGATCGCTCAGGTTTCCGTTACCATGGTCGTGTTAAGGCCCTCGCAGATGCGGCGCGCGAAGCCGGTCTTCAATTTTAAAGGTTCGATATTATGGCAAATTTTAATACAAAGCCTGAGGGTGACGATTTACTTGAGAAGCTTGTTAACGTTAATCGCGTGGCTAAGGTTGTCAAAGGTGGACGTCAATTTGGATTTTCTGCTCTGACTGTCGTCGGTGATGGAAAAGGACGTGTAGGATTTGGTACCGGCAAGGCTCGAGAGGTTCCTGTTGCCATTCAAAAGGCAATGGAAACGGCGCGTAAAAACATGGTTACCATTAAGATGAACGGCGCAACATTACAATATCCATTGGTTGGACGTCATGGTGCAGCAAAAGTATTTATGAAGCCTGCTTCGGATGGTACTGGCATAATCGCTGGTGGCGCAATGCGTGCCGTATTTGAGGTGCTTGGTGTTCAGAATGTTCTTGCTAAGTGCATTGGAACGAATAATCCTATGAATGTTGTTCGAGCAACCATTAACGGTCTTAATGAAATGTCTGATGCTGAAACGGTCGCCTTAAAGCGCGGGAAAAGCATTGATGAGATTCTGGGGTAAGTCATGGCGGAAAAGAAAATGATGCGGGTAAAGCTTGTGCGTAGCATGAGTGGACGCCTTGCGAGCCATCAAGCATGTGTCAGGGGTTTAGGGCTTCGTCGTATGCATCAAGAAGTAGAGGTTGAAGATACACCTTGTACGCGCGGTATGGTGAACAAGGCCTATTACATGGTTAAGGTAGTGGAGTCTTAATATGAGATTAAATACACTTCAACCTGCTCCTGGCAGCAAAACAGTACGTAAGCGTGTCGGTCGAGGAATTGGTAGTGGCCTTGGTAAAACCTGTGGGCGAGGCCATAAAGGGCAGAAATCACGGTCAGGTGGATTCCATAAAGTAGGTTTCGAAGGCGGACAAATGCCATTGCAACGACGCCTTCCAAAAATTGGCTTTACCTCTCGTGTTGGCATGTCCACCGCTCAGGTGCGCCTCAGTGAGTTAGCCAAAGTTGATGGTGATGTGATTGATTTAGACTCTTTAATGAAAGCGAACCTCATCACCCGCTCAATGAAACGTGCGAAGATTTTTGCTTCAGGTACTATTGATCGCGCAGTAACGATAAAAGGCATAGCTCTAACTAAGGGCGCAAAGTCTGCTATCGAAGCGGCTGGTGGCAAGGTCGAATAAGCAATGGCAAACCAAAGCACGCCAATGATGGGTGGTCTAGGTAATATTGGACGTCTGACGGAATTACGTCAGCGACTGCTATTCGTTGCTGCGGCCTTGTTGGTTTTTCGGATTGGTACCTTTATTCCAGTACCTGGCGTTAATCCCGTCGCACTTGCCTCGCTTTTCGAGGCGTCTAAAGGCTCTATCCTGAATATGTTTAATATGTTTTCAGGTGGTGCATTACAGCGTGCCAGTCTGTTTGCTCTTGGTATCATGCCTTATATTTCTGCCTCGATCATTATGCAGCTTATGTCTGCTGTGATACCGACTCTTGAACAGTTAAAGAAAGAGGGAGAGGCTGGGCGCAGAAAAATTACACAGTACACCCGTTATGGAACAGTTCTGTTAGCAACTTTTCAGGCCGTTGGTATTTCGGCTGCTTTGCAGAGCCAGACTGTGGGTGGTGAGACCATTGTTCTTCATCAGGGCGTTGGTTTTATTGTGACTGCTGCCGTGTCTCTGGTGACTGGAACTATGTTTCTGATGTGGCTCGGCGAACAGATTACTGAGCGTGGCATTGGTAATGGTATTTCAATGATAATTTTCGGTGGCATTGTAGCAGGTTTACCTGCTGCCATCGGCAATACCTTAGAGTTAGCTAATTCGGGTGAATTGAATCCTATCGCAATCCTGTTTTTATTTGTACTTGCGCTTGCTGTCACCGCATTTGTTGTATTTGTTGAGCGTGGTCAGCGCCGGATAACAATTAACTATGCTAAACGGCAACAGGGCCGAAAAATGCTTGCGGCTCAAAGTACACATTTGCCATTGAAGCTGAACATGGCGGGCGTAATTCCACCAATATTTGCTTCAAGTATTATTTTATTCCCAGCAACGTTGGGGCAATGGTTTGCCAATACAGAGGATACACGTTGGATACAGGATATATTTTCTAAACTGTCTCCAGGTGAACCTGTTTACGTTATGGCCTATGCGGCTGCCATTATATTCTTCTGCTTTTTCTATACGGCGTTGGTTTTTAACTCTCGTGAGACTGCAGATAATTTGAAGCGTTCTGGCGCCTTCATACCGGGTATTCGGCCAGGTGAACAGACGGCAAAATATATAGATAGTGTTATGTCAAGGCTTACTCTGGCTGGTGCAATCTATATCACACTTGTTTGCCTTCTCCCTGAGTTTTTAATTGTTGGTTGGAATGTTCCTTTTTACTTCGGTGGTACATCACTACTGATTATTGTTGTGGTGGTGATGGATTTTATGGCTCAGGTGCAAGCACATCTGATGTCACACCAATATGAAGGCTTAATGAAAAAAGCGAACTTGAAGGGCGGTAGCGGTGCAGGGCTGCTGCGCTGATCTAACAGAATTTGATTTGGAGTCTATAAAATGAAAGTGCGTGCATCAGTCAAAAAAATCTGCCGCAACTGTAAGATTGTACGTCGAAAAGGCGTTGTGCGGGTTATCTGTAAAGAAGGACGTCATAAACAACGTCAAGGTTAACCAGTGTTAAAAATTATATCGCAGTAGCTTGATATGAGCTGTTGCGTAGGGTATTATTGCGCGTTTCCCTTTGGAGAAAGTCCGAGGGTTCTTTAGGAGATTGAAGATGGCTCGAATTGCAGGGGTCAACATTCCAGATCGTAAACATGCGGTTATCGCATTGACTTCGATATATGGTATCGGCCGCACACGTGCTGCTGGTATCTGTAAAGAAGCCGGCATCGAGCCAAGCACGAAGATCCAAGAGTTGAGTGAAGATCAGGTTGAATCTATACGCAGCATTGTCGCACGTTTTACGGTAGAAGGCGATTTGCGTCGCGAGATTTCCATGAACATAAAACGCCTGATGGATCTGGGTTGTAATCGTGGTATTCGTCATCGTCGCGGATTACCACTACGTGGACAACGTACCCGAACTAACGCACGTACCCGAAAGGGCCCACGTCGTCCGATCAAACGTTAATCAATTTTAATTTCGAATCTGTAGGTACAGAAGATGGCAAAACCCAGTAGCCGTACCAAGAAGAAGGTTAGGAAGAGCGTCACCGATGGCGTTGCACACATCCATGCCTCTTTTAATAATACCATCATTACCATTACCGATCGCCAGGGCAATGCTTTGGGATGGGCAACTTCCGGTGGCTCCGGTTTTCGTGGTTCTCGAAAAAGTACGCCTTTTGCTGCACAGGTAGCAGCAGATCGCGTTGGACAGATGGTTAAGGAGTATGGCGTTAAGAATCTTGATGTCAACGTCAAGGGACCTGGGCCTGGTAGAGAATCGGCTGTCAGATCCCTGAATAATGCAGGTTTTAAAATAACCAGCATTTCAGATGTAACACCGATACCACATAATGGTTGTCGTCCTCCTAAAAAACGCCGCGTATAATTACTGGAGTTATTGAATCATGGCAAGGTACATCGGACCAAAGTGCAAGCTAAGCCGTAGAGAGGGCACAGACCTTTTTCTCAAAAGTCGCGTGCGCTCACTTGACTCCAAGTGCAACATGGAGAAGGTACCCGGACAGTCGGGAGACCGTCGCCGTCGTATATCTGATTATGGTATTCAGCTGCGTGAGAAGCAGAAGGTGCGTCGCATCTACGGTATTATGGAGAAACAGTTCCGTAACTACTATAAAGCTGCTGCTCAAAATAAAGGGGCTACTGGTGAGAATCTATTGCAGCTTTTAGAAACTCGATTGGATAACATCGTCTACCGCATGGGGTTTGGCTCAACTCGTGCCGAAGCACGTCAATTGGTCAGTCATAAATCCATTGAAGTTAATGGGAAAGTCGTTAATGTACCTTCCTTTAAAGTCAATGCGGATGATGAAGTCTCTATCCGTGAGAAGGCTAAGAAACAGTTGAGAATTCAGGGGGCTCTAGAGTTACAGGGCCAGTATGGCTTTGTTGACTGGGTTGAGGTTGACCCAAAGGCCATGAAAGGTAAAGTAAAGCGCGTACCTGACCGTTCTGATCTATCTGCCGAAATTAACGAACAACTGGTCGTTGAGCTCTACTCAAAGTAAGCCTTGACGAGGGAAAACACATGACCGAAAGCGTTACGGAATTTCTAAAGCCCCGCATCGTCAATGTACAGCCGATCACTGCAACACGTGCAAAAGTGACGCTTGAGCCACTAGAGAGAGGTTTTGGACACACATTGGGAAATGCTTTAAGGCGTATCCTTTTGTCGTCTATGCCTGGAAGCGCAATCACGGAGGTTGAGATATCAGACGTTCTTCATGAATACACCACACTAGAAGGTGTACAAGAGGACGTACTTGATATTCTGCTCAATTTAAAGCAAGTTGCCTTAGTCATGCATTTGCGTGATCATGCTACTCTGAAATTACAGAAAAAAGGACCGTGTCAAGTATTCGCAAGTGATATAACACTGGATCACGACGTGGAAATTGCAAATCCAGATCACATTATCGCCACCTTGACTAAGTCTGGCGAGATAAATATGACTTTGAACGTAAAACGTGGGCGTGGTTATCAACCAGCTTCACTACGTCAAGGTAGTAGTGCTAGTGATGAACGTCCAATTGGAATGCTGCAGGTTGATGCCTCTTTTAGCCCAATACGTGAAGTTGCCTACAGTGTGGAGGCAGCTCGTGTCGAACAGAACACAGGCCTTGATCGACTTGTCATTGAATTGGAAACCAATGGAACGATCGATCCAGAAGAGGCGATAAGGCGCTCAGCCAGTATTTTGCGTGATCAGCTTTCGGTGTTCGTTGACCTGGAAGCCGAAGCAGCGGAATCTGTTGCAGAACCTGAAGAGCCGGCAATTGATCCGATTCTTTTGCGACCTGTCGATGATCTGGAACTAACAGTACGCTCAGCTAATTGCTTAAAGGCAGAAAATATCTTCCTGATCGGTGATCTTATACAGCGTACCGAGGTGGAACTGCTCAAAACACCGAATCTTGGTAAGAAGTCTCTTACCGAAATTAAAGATGTGCTTGCACGTCGAGGATTGTCTCTCGGGATGCGTCTTGAGCATTGGCCTCCTGAAAATATAGAGGAGCAACTGGCTCGCTAAGTCAGTTAATTCCAACCCATTAACTTTTATTTGAATTTGGGGAAGTCGACCCATGCGTCATCGCAAGTCAGGACGGCAGCTTAACCGAAATAGCAGCCATAGAAGTGCCATGTTTAGAAACATGGCGGTCTCATTGATCAATAATGAGTTAATCAAGACAACTGTTCCTAAGGCTAAAGAGCTACGCCGTGTAGCAGAGCCACTTATCACTATGTCTAAGTCTGACAGTGTTGCGAAACGTCGACTTGCATTCTCTAGACTGCGTGATAATGCTGCTGTAGGTAAACTATTTGTAGAATTAGGTCCTCGTTACCAATCTCGCCCAGGTGGTTACCTGCGTATCTTAAAGTGCGGTTACCGCGCTGGAGACAAAGCTCCAATGGCCTACGTTGAGTTGGTTGATAGGCCTGCTGCTGATGAGGCTGCTGTTGCTGAGGAATAATAGAGACTCTTGTAAAACATATTGAGAGTTTAGAAAACCCACACTTAATCGTGTGGGTTTTTTATTTGTAGTGCAAATATTGAACCTAAAAAAATCAGTTGACCGCTCCATTCTAATAACAGGTTTCTGATTTTGAAGAAAATAGCTTCGATGGTTATGGTCACCTACTGGGTGAACCACGCTACAATGAATGGCACGCTTGTGGCAGCACATGGCAGCGTTGCAACTCCTTGGAATAGCGGGCTATTCCGCGTCGTTGCGTCTTGCCCTGTGCCACCACAAACGCACCCTTCACGCTGTCCAACTGATCTTTTTAGGTTGAACCTAAAAAACAGAAACCTGCTATTAGAGTGAGGGTAGGGTTAACTGGGTTTTTTAGGTTTAATGGTTTTGAGTAGATCCTCTAGGCCAACTGCCTGGATATCCTGCTTGGGTGTTTCTTGTTTCACTTCAAAGATGCGGAAACCATTGATCATGCCGGAAATGTCGGAGCTGGTGCTACCTGCATCGTGCGCAAATACAGCAAGCAGGTGTAGTACTGAAAAGAGGCCTATTACTTGATAGCTGAATAGATGCAAATCAATCATGCTTACTCGATAAAAAAGAGCGACCTCA
>JARRQF010000062.1:0-29856 GCA_037382065.1 Candidatus Thiodiazotropha sp.
TTATGGTGACTCAAGGCCTGATTTCCTTTTTGTTTGTCAATGGTTTGTGGTGAACTCATTGTAACAAAACAATCGGGATTTCAGGCCTTCTTATTCACTCCTTAACGGGACAGCTGTGAGAGAAATTATTTATACTGTTTAGTATTTATACTGTTTAGGACGGGAGTTTAGTGTGGTGCCTTGAAATAACTGGCAATAGTCTTCAATTTTCATACGAAAAACGCCGTCATTTCTATTGAGTACGCCTGTATTATAATTGCTATTAAGGTATTCAAACTCACCCCATGGATTGCGAAGAATAATCCATTGCTGACCGTTGTTATCTTCATTGGCTCCTAGTACGGAGTAAGAATGATATTCAACTATTTGCATGCCACTATAGCGCGAAGCATCATTATAGCTTGATGCAATCACGGGGTTTCCATTTGCGAGGGATCTGTGGATACCTTGATACAAAATTGAAGCCGGTATCTGGTTACTAATGTAATCGCTCCGCTTACCTGTCAATGCCCTTATGGTATCAGTCGCGGTTCTGTTTCTGATATTGGTATAGCCTCCCTCCATCTCAGCATATGCTTTCTCAATGATAGCCGGCCAGATTTCATTTAATTGACCACTATGGGCATAGACAGGAGTTCCATTTGGTTCACGATATAACTCTCCATCAACAGTAAAGTATTTAGCGTTACCGTGCGAACTATAAAGCCGTACGGTATAGGTATCATTATGATTGTCGATAATCGTATCACGAATGAAATTTGGATTTAGAGATGCGACAGATGCAATGGTTGCCATCATCGAACAATCCCCCACGGCACCCTGACGAATGTCATTGTAGCTGATGCCATTAACATACAGCTGTGCATTTTCATCCAATCCCCAATCCCTGCCGCCATAGATATCGTCCGATTCGGGTGCCGGGTCAGGACGATCATAAGTAAAATCCCAATTATTGGGATCATAAAATGTAGATGGAAGAAAATCAGGTATATTAAGGGTAACCCCAGGTCCTTTTGTATAGTTCACAGCTGTACTGCCTTGTTCTCTATTCACATCCCTCATAAGCTCTGCACTATCCTTACTGGCATGGCGATACACTTCAGCCAGCGCATATTGACCATCAGGCGTTTCGGCTAAGTTATTGAGGCCTTCACGTTTCGCCTCCTTAACAAAATCGTCTGCTAGCTGCTGTTTTTCATTAGAGCAACAGTGGCTGAATGCTTCTTTGACTAATTGTTCACGTTCAGAACTTAAATTTGTTTTATGCCAAAGGATCTGACCTCGCGTCTGTTGGGTAGTGTTGCTCGTCCTGTCGGCTAATGTAGTCGCTTTAATAAGCGATATATTTGTAATTGTTTGATTCATGGGATCATCCTTGAGATAAGATACTGCAATTAAATGTGTGCTCAACACTTCCATAAACTCGTGACTTTGTCTACTAGTAGTTGCCCTAGTGCGATGTCCGAAATAGATCCTATATTTAGGAGCTTTAGTGTACTACTCCGGGTCAAGCTACCTAGACACCCACTCTAAGAGGTTCATCATCCAGAGCAATACGGTCTGTAAGGGCACATATCGCACATATCGGGACACCCAGTGCGCCGAGATAAATCGGCAAAAGATAGGCGGTGAAAGCCCGCTACTTGGTAAGGATTAGCGATCGGCCAAGACCCCGAGTCATGGGCCGACATCCGTAAGGACAAGGTTAAGCGTTGACAGGGGGAATAATCCATGTGAATAGTCCACTGAAGTTTCACGCTTTTTTAACGCTACAAGGATTTGTGAAAAATTCTGGCGCACCCTGCTGCGTTGTCGTTCTTGTTAAGGGAATGGCCATTAACGGCGAACGACGCCTTGCAGGGCACACCGGGATTTCCCACAAATCCATGTTCAACTACGGACTCTAGGATTATGATTCAACTACGCCTGTTTGCGCGATTTCGTGAAGAGTTGGGCATTGAGTCCGAGCAATTGGATGCGCAGGGCTTGGTTTGTATTGAGGATCTTTTGCGGCAATTGCGTGGTCGTGGTGAGGCATGGGCTCGTTTGTTGGCGGAGGATCAGCGGGTGATGGTGGCCGTTAACCAAGAGTTGGCTGATCGACAAACCCTACTGAGCGAGGGTGACGAGGTTGCGTTGTTTCCACCGGTTACCGGAGGTTAGTGTTGTGTCCTATATGGCATCAGATACACCGAACATTCGTGTTCAGTCTGAACCCTTTGACCCCAATCGGGAAGTTGATGAACTGCGTGGGAATGATCCCACCGTCGGTGCGGTGGTGACCTTCATTGGTTTGATGCGCGATTTTAATGAGGGCGTTGAAGTGCAGCGCCTTTTTCTTGAACACTATCCCGGCATGACAGAGAAGGTGTTAAAGGAAATCGTCGCAGAAGCAACGGAGCGCTGGCCATTGCGGGGGTGTCGAGTGGTACATAGGGTGGGGGAGTTGACTCCAATGGAACCTATCGTGCTGGTGGCAGTGGCCTCCTTTCATAGGAAAGAGGCGTTTCGGGCCTGCGAATTCATCATTGACCACCTCAAAACCAAGGCCCCATTTTGGAAGAGGGAGTCGACACAAAACGGGGTTCGCTGGGTGGATGCCCAGGGAAGTGATGATCCTAAAGAAATCAGTTGACAGCGCCATAGCCGGGAATGATTCTGAGGTTCCCTTTATTAAGGTTCATCAGCTGACTCCTGATAGGTGGCTTCTATCCGAATTTGTAAATTCTGATCTTGTAACGCCGCCATGTTCCGCCACAAGCATACACTTCACGCTGTCCAACTAATCTTTTTAGGAGAAAGCAACAGGCAGAAAGCTCAGTCCGGATAGGGGTGGCAGTCTCAGAATGCCGTTTTGGCATCCTGAGACACAGAGCAAGCTGTTATTTCTTACTTGAATGGAGTAACGCTTGTTCGAAAATATGCCTTTTGATTCTGCTGCGAATTGGCTCTGGTAGATTGCACCAAGCCTTGGCTATCTCGATAGATTCGTCATCCATCACGGTTGATGTAGATTCGCCGAACATAAGCCATGCAGGATTGACATCCAGCACTTGAGCAATTTCGTCAATCTTTCTGGGACGAAGACTTTTACCGTTCTCTATCTTTTGTATAACGGCCTGATTGGTGCCAGCACGAAGAGCAAGCTCTTCCTGGGTCCAACCTCGTTCCCGTCTTTTTCGGCGTAATCGAGAGCCTAAGTTATCCATGTCTCGTGGTATATATGTTTCAAATTTTTGTGCGTGTACGTAGCTCATATTCCTTCCCGTTGGATGCCTTAAGGTGTTTGCATCATCTTGTAGGTGGTAGCGGCGTCGCCTACAAAAACTTGACACTTCGAATATGTCCGTCACTTCGATTGTGAAGTTAATTCCACTAACCAGGGGAAATGAGATCTGATTCACACTATCTTAGCATGTCGAGAGCGTCATGAAATCGCTGATTTACAAAAAATTGTCACATTGGTGAATCGACTTCCTGTGATAACATGCGCAACCATGTTGACCTACCCAGAAATAGAGCCTGTGATACTAACCCTTGGAGCAGTGAGTATTCACTGGTATGGGGTGATGTACTTGATCGGATTTGCCGGCGGCTGGGGCTTGGCGCGCTTGCGTGTGGGTAAGGTGGGCGTGGTCTGGAATGCTTCTCAGGCTGATGATATTCTCTTTTATATTGTAGTTGGGGTGGTTCTGGGTGGACGGATCGGGTATCTCCTATTCTATAATCTACAGGCTTTTCTCAGTGATCCGCTCTCATTCTTCAGAGTTTGGGAAGGTGGCATGTCGTTTCATGGCGGGCTAGTGGGCGTTTTGCTGGCTATGTGGTATTTTTCTCATAAAGAGGGGCGAACCTTCTTTGAGGCGACGGACTACATCGCGCCGCTGGTGCCCGTTGGTTTAGGTGCTGGTAGAGTCGGTAATTTTATTAATGGTGAGTTATGGGGAGGGGTGACCCATCTGCCTTGGGGAATGCAGGTTCCCTGTATTGAGGCCAAGGCATTATGCGCCAGACTTGGTTTGCCAGCAGATGCTGCCTATTCACCCCCCGTCCACCCTAATCAGCTATATGAATTTTTACTCGAAGGTGTGTTACTGTTTTTAATCCTGTGGCTCTTTTCAGCTAAACCCAGGCCGCAAATGGCGGTTTCTGGGATGTTCCTGATTTGTTACGGTGTCTTTCGTTTTGCAATTGAGTTTGTACGTTTGCCAGATTTACATATTGGCTATCTGGCGTTTGACTGGCTGACGATGGGGCAACTATTAAGTCTGCCAATGATTTTATTTGGTTTTCTCTTGCTCTATCTTGCCTATCGTCCAACTGTATTAAAATCGGGTCATAAGAAACCGCATGAAACAGTATCTTGATTTAATGCGTCATGTACGTGATGTCGGCGTCAATAAAGATGACCGAACGGGTACGGGTACCCGCAGTATTTTTGGCTATCAGATGCGTTTTGATTTAAGTGATGGTTTTCCTTTGCTGACCACCAAGCGACTCCATCTGCGCTCAATTATTCATGAGCTGTTGTGGTTTCTTCAGGGGGATACCAATATCCGCTACCTAAAAGAAAATGGCGTCAGTATCTGGGATGAGTGGGCCGATGAAAATGGAGATTTAGGCCCTGTTTATGGTTATCAGTGGCGTTCCTGGCCGACTCAGGATGGCGAGGGAATTGATCAAATCAGTCAATTAGTAGATCAGATCAAACACACCCCAGATTCCCGGCGCCTGATCGTATCTGCCTGGAATCCGGCTCAGGTTGACCACATGGCGTTGCCGCCCTGTCATTGTCTGTTCCAGTTTTATGTGGCTGAGGGACGGCTATCCTGCCAGCTCTATCAACGCAGTGCCGATATTTTTCTTGGTGTGCCTTTTAATATTGCTTCTTATGCGCTGCTCACAATGATGTTGGCGCAGGTTACCGACTTGGCGTTGGGTGAGTTTATCCATACCTTTGGTGATGCCCATCTTTACAGTAACCACTTGGATCAGGTGGAGCAGCAACTCGCCAGAGAGGTGCGTTCCCTACCGAGCATGTCAATCAACCCGGCTGTAAAGGATATTTTTGGCTTTCGTTTTAATGATTTTGAGTTGCTTGATTACGACCCTCATCCTCACATTAAGGCACCTGTTGCCGTCTAAGTGCCGTGTCCATTATGAAGCCTGTGATTTCTCTGATTGCTGCGGTGGCCCGGAATGGTGTCATCGGTCGTGATAATCGCCTGCCTTGGCATCTTCCCGCCGATTTGCAGCATTTTAAATCTCTGACCCTGGGTAAGCCGATTGTTATGGGTCGCCACACCTGGGAGTCGTTACCTGGATTGCTTCCCGGTAGACGGCATGTCGTGGTGAGTCGTGATTTGAAATATCTGGCGCAGGGAGGAGAAGTTGTCCACTCATTGGATGAGGCTTTACAGGTTGCTGGTGGGGTGCCGGAGATTATGATTGTGGGTGGAGGTAGCTTCTACCAAGCTATGCTGCCTCGAGCAGATCGGCTCTACCTGACTTTGGTGGATGCTGATGTGGCGGGAGATGCCTATTTTCCGGAAATTGATTGGGCGCAGTGGCATGAGGTGGATCGTGAACCCCACTCAGCGGATGAAAAAAATGCCTATGACTACACTTTTGTGACCTTGATACGCAATACTTCAGACCTTGACTGAAGTTATCACAGATTTTGGTGGGGCGGAGCCCCACCAAAGCTATTTTCTTTAAAATCAGAAACCTGTTATTAGAATGAAGCGGTTAACTGATTTTTTAGAGCTTGGGTGGAAGTAGGTAGCGCATCATCCAGTTTACGCCCAATGGAAGTGCCCTTGGGATGCAGGGCGATCACTCAGGGCGTTCCTGCTTCTTGATATAGTCTTTGAGTACGGAAAGTGGTGCGCCATCTGCGCTAATCAAACAATAAGCACGAGTCCAAAGGACAGGTTTCGAATAAAGTTTTCCCAAGTGTGTTGCAAATTCTTTTCGCATGAGGCGACTTGTTACCGTTTTCAGGTTATTGATGAATTTGCTCGGCATGATGTTGGGATGCATATCCAGCAACAAATGAACGTGATCGGTTTCCCCGTCAAACTCATTAAGCCCAACTTCCCACTTCTGGCAAAGGTCTTTGCAGATTTCCTCAAGCCTGGTTAGCATTTCTGACGTAAAGCACTTCCGGCGATATTTTGTAACTAACACTAAATGATATTTTAGGTTATATACGCAGTGATAGTGGGATTTATGTTGCATAATATGCTTATTACACCAAGTTTTTTCTGGTATCAGTATGACATGATACTCAAAGCCTGCCAATACCGGATTTACCCAGATAAACAAAGCGTTGAGCAAATTGGTAGAGTGCGCTTTGTGTATCATCCTAAAAAATCAGTTGACCGCTCCATTCTGAGATTAATATGTTAATTTTTCTGAAAATTATTCGATGGAGATGGACTTGGTCACCCACTGGGGGAGTTGCGCTACAACGTGAATGGCACGCTTGTGGCGGCGTTGTAACTCCTTGGAATAACGGGCTATTGCGCGCCGTGCATGGATGCACTCGTGTCGTGGGCACATGGATGTGCAGGAGCGTGCACCACCACAAATGCACCCTTCACGCCATCCAACTATCTTTTCAGGTTGAAGGGCATTTCAGTTGTATCGGTTTGGGCGGTTTGTGCTTTCTCAGGTGCAGTGCTGTGAGCTTTCCCCCCCATAAGCAGCCACTGTCGAGGCTCCAGACATTGCCTATCTTTCTATAGCCAAGGGTTGACCAGTGGCCGAATAGAATGGGCTGATTTTTCGTTTTTCTATTTGGCATCTCATACCAAGGTATCGAGCCGTTTTTATGTTGCTCAGGTGGTCCTTTGTCCTGCATTGCAAGGCGGCCATCATGAGTACAGTAGCGTAAGCGGGTAAAGCAGTTGGTAATGAATCGCAAACGGTCCATGCCGCGCAAGCTGTTATTCCATTTATCGGGTTGATTGCCATACATTATCTGACAAAAATCGTGAAATCCAGGGCCACGCAGGACGGTTTCCAGTTCTTGTGCACAAGCTAGGGCAGTGTTGATATCCCATTGGGGCGGCAGGCCAGCGTGAATCAGGCTGTAGCCCCTGCTCGGATGTTGATACATCACTGGTCGGTGGCGCAGCCAGTCAATGAGTTCATCCCGGTCTGGAGCATTGAGAACCTCAATTAGGTTGCCGTGCTTATGGTGACTCAGGTTACCTTGAGAGAGTGCCAGCAGGTGCAGGTCGTGGTTACCAAGAACACTGATTGCATGCTCACCGAGTGATTTTACAAAGCGTAGCACCTGAAGTGACTTTGGTCCCCGATTGACCAGGTCTCCAGCAAGCCAGAGCGTGTCTCTGGTTGGATCGAACTGGATGAGCTCAAGCAGACGTTGTAGCTCATCGTAACAGCCCTGTATGTCACCAATTGCATAGATTGCCATGGTTTACCAAGTATCGATTATGACGATCGGAGTAGCGGACGCTGGGTATTCCTGCTGGTCAGTGTAGACTGCCTGGACGAGCCAGAGAGAACGCAGGTATCAAGGCGTTAAAGTGATTTCCTTGTGCATCTATCATGTCATAACTCCCTTGCATGCTGCCTACCGGAGTATCGAGAACAGTGCCACTGGTATAGCGAAACGTTTCACCAGGATTGAGTTGAGGTTGTTCACCCACAACACCCTCTCCTCGTACCTCTTGGGTCTTGCCATTGGCGTCTGTGATGATCCAGTGGCGGTTCATCAGGCGTGCTGTTGTCGCACCTTCGTTGTGAATGGTTACTGTATAGGAGAAGACGAAACGCTGCTCCTTTGGTAGTGATTGTGATTCCACATAACGGGTCTCAACCTGAACCTCAATATGGTGCGTTAATTCCTTTTCCATGTTTTTGCTTAAGCCAGGGTTGTTAGTAACAGAGTTGCAAGCTTATAGCATATTCCAGAGAGGCTGTCAGGGGTTCTCTCTTATTAAGAAATTAAAGTTAATGTCGCTAAGGATTTAAAGGTATTTTTTAAGGATGAAACTCAAAGTGAGAATTGTACTGCTGATCACGCTATTACTCTTTAGCCAGATGGTCTGGGCAGCTGAGGTTAGCCCAGAGGTCCGGGAGTTGATTGCGGCAGCCATATCGGGTGACGTCTCGACAGTCAATGATCTGTTATCCCAAGGAGTCGATGCAAACAGCACCAATTTATCTGGACGCTCAGCGCTACATTTTGCGGCATTCAACGGTAATCTGATGACGGTACGGGCCTTGTTGGCTGCGGGTGTTGATGCGGATCTTGCTGATGCTCGAGGGTTGACTCCGCTAATAGAGGCTGCCGCATTTGGTCACCTAGATGTGGTGCGTCTATTGCTTCAACGTGGTGTGAATATCAATGCAGCGGACCAGAGTGGCAATACAGCATTGGGTTTGGCTAATCGAGGAGGGCATGCCAAGGTTTCAGAGCTGTTGACTGAAATGGGTGCTACGGAAAGTGCTGGCAAGGATGAATAAAAGTAGTAGATAGCGAAAATATTTGAGTATAAGTAGGGTGAATTGGTCGATTTGTACAACAACGTGATCGACATCAAAGATACCTTAGCTTAATATGCGAATAATCTATAGTAAGTCATTGAATAGGCTGAAAAGAAATGAACAGGCAACATTTTCGTTATAAACCCGACTTTTTTGCTGTGGTGCTGGTTTTAGTTATGCTGGGGTTTGGTTTGACCGTGGCTGTTCAAGTTATTAGCATCGATCAGGATCAGGTGGTGAACAGCGAAGTGTCTCAGGCTAAAGCTGGTTAATGTTAATCCGGCTTAATGTGCAAATCTGTAGTGTCCGGTTTCTATAAGTAAAAAACAGATTTCGTCATTAGTTTCGAAGTAACTTTCATCGCGACCTTGATGGGGGTTGGTAGGCTCACTCCCCCTGCTGCCATGGCCATCTCCGCATGTTTGATTTCATCCGTTTTCATCTGTTCCAGTACAGCATGGCTCTTTTTGTCCTGATTAGGAATCTGATTGATGTGTTCATTCAGGTGAGCTTCTACTTGATGTTCTGTTTCGGCAACAAAGCCGAGACTCCACTTATCCCCTGCCAGCCCCGCTGCAGCACCGAGCATGAATGAGCTGGCATACCAAAAGGGATTGAGCAGACTTTTACGGTTGTCTAATTCATTCAGACGAGTTTCACACCAAGCTAGGTGGTCATTTTCCTCTTGAGCCGCCCGTTCCATTCGATCTCGGACTTCAGGCAGCTTTGCCGTTAAAGCTTGGCCTTGGTAAAGGGCTTGCGCGCAGACTTCGCCAGTATGGTTAATGCGCATTAGGCGAGCGGTCAGATCTCGTTCCTGGTCGCTCATGTCTGCTTCATCTAGTCTGGAGGCAGGATTGGCTCGCTCTGTAACCTGAGGAGTGCCAAATAAAGTGCGAATTGCGGTATCCAGTCCGGTTATGAAATGGTCCGACATTTTAAATGTTCTTTTAGTCATTAACCTGGAATCCGTAGTTGAACAGGGATTTGTGGGAAACCCTGGTGTGTCCAGCAGGCTCGTCGGGATTTTTCACGAATTCTTGTGGCGTTAATAAGTTCACCCAATGAGTGAGAATAAAATTCATTAATTGATCCTGTATTTCATTACCTTGCGATAGATACTAGTGTGGTGCTTTATCCAAATTGACGATTATAGCGAGACGCTAAGTGGTTAGCCGCTAGGCGCGTGCCGCCGGGAATGGCTTCTCCCTTTCCAAGGCGCGCAACAACGCGGATGACCGCTTAGCGTCTCGCCCGAAGGGAAGCCTGCTCAGGCCATCCCTGCGCATTGCGCCTTGTCTCCTGGCCTGAGCAGGCTTCTATCATCGTCAATTTGTATGAAGCACCACACTGGGATTAATAGACAATAACGCCAATCCGGGGTGATATTCAACCTCGTTTGATTACATTATTGAATCTTTTGCTTGGATCGGTCGTTCCATTGCCGGAAAATCAGTTCGATGGGGTGCACTACTTCAATCGACAGGCTGCTCTCTTTAATGAGCTGACGAAACTGCATGGCACAGCCGGTATTGCTGGTTATAAGCAGCTCGGCCTGGCTGCTTTTAAGGTGGTTAATCTTGGCTCTACCCAAGCGTTGGGAGAGCTCAGGCTGGGTTAGCAGATAGCTTCCGGCAGCCCCACAGCAGATGTTGTTTTCCGGCAACTCGGCAAGTTTCAAGCTGGGAATCTTTGCTAAGAGTTCCAGGTTACGATCATGGCGTGCAGAGCAAGGAATGTGCAGCAGGGCTGTTTTTTTGAGGGGGGCCAGGGTTGGGAACTCTCCCTTTGGCAATGTCAGGAGAAAATCAGTTATCGACATCAGGGGAATGTGGCTAGCCTTTTGCTCAGTAAGTTCTAGGTGACAGGCGCTGGCAATAGTGATCAGTTTTTGTGCGCGGCTTTTACTCGTTTGTAGCCGATTGGTATCACATAAACGCTCAGCCTCATCGGTAAACCCATTGTGGCGATGAATGGCACCGCAGCAGGACTGACTTTCTGGAATCTCTACCGCATAACCTAGCCGACTTAGTAGTTGCATACTGGTTTGAATGAGTTGCTGCTCAACTTGTGACCCGACACACCCCGTGAAGAGCTGCAGCAGACGGCCGGTTGGTTGGCTTGAGGGGTAGAGCCCCGGTTTGATCCTGGGAGCTGGGCCTAGCTGTTGGGCAAAGGATAGTAGGCGCCGCAAGCGGGATATAGGCAATTTTTCGCTGAGGGCCACAAATCCGATCCGATCCATTGCGTGGTAAAGCCGCCGCCAAAAATTGAGACGGCTTGCATCGGTCAGCTGGTTAAACATTTTGCGTATCAGGGGTTTTCCATGATGGTGTTTTGCGATGATTTCCCGGCTGGCATCCAGAAGTTGTCCATAGCGAACGCCTGACGGACAGGCGGCTTCACATGCGAGACAGCCTAGGCAGCGGTTTAGATGGATCTCGATATGGGAGTTCAGGTCGAGCTCATCTCTGGCTAACGCTTGTATCAGGCTAATGCGCCCACGAGGAGAATCGGCCTCACTGGCGAGTAGGCCGTAGGTTGGACATTCAGGCAGGCAGAGGCCGCATTTTACACAGCGGTCCGCTTCAGAAAGCAGGTGTTTGGGTGTCACAACAGGTAGAGCTGACTGGGAAAGATAGTGCATATTACCTGAATCTGCCCGTTAGCTGAAGATGCGCTTCGCACCGCTCACCACATCCTACGCAATCACGAATTTTATAGCGACTTCAAATTAAAAACAGCAGGGATTGAGTGACAATATTATCAATCTAGACGCTACAGGACTTCACAGAAGGGCTCGCCGTGTCATATATTGATGGGCCTAAGTTATTATTAACCGGACACCAATACCCATTAGGTGAGCTTACCCACGCTACAAGGATTCTAGGTTTAATGTCCTACTACCGCTACCATCTCTTTTTCTGTGTCAATCAGCGTGAAAGCGGTTGTTCTTGTTGTGCACAACATGGTGCGAAAGTGATGCGTGACTATCTCAAGGCGAGGATCAAGGAGGCAGGGTTTGCCGGTCCAGGTGGGGTGAGGGTTAATACAGCAGGTTGCCTTGGTCGCTGTGAGCTGGGACCTATGTTGGTGGTTTACCCTGATGCCGTCTGGTACACCTATGTTGATCGGGATGATCTGGATGAGATCCTCCAGCAGCACCTGATGCTAGGTAAGCGCGTTGAACGGTTGATTATTCAAGAGGGTTTTTAAGCAATCTAAGTCCTTATTTTCCTAATCCTGAGCGGCTCAGGCTTTTTTTCTAAAGCAGGAACGGTTCTTGCCGCTATCTTGTAGAAGTCGTTGCATGAGTGATGTTAAAGTGGTTTTCTGCTCCTTGATAAAAGCGTGATGTGTGTTTGTATTGGGGCAAAAAAAGAGCTGTTTGATTGCTTATAATCTCTTGCATTACACGAGTGATTGTATACTATTAAGAAATTAGTCTAAGTTTACTTCCTTAATAGACTGTTTCATATGGGATTTTGGAGTTTGCCATGCCAGGTTTAGCCCGTTTTGTCACCCCTCTCTTCTTGATGCTAGTGCTTGTTGCCTGTGGTGGCGGTGATGCTGACTCGCCGTGGGATGAGACTCAGACTACTACCGGGGAAGGTGAAACGATTGATGATGTTGGAACCGCAGAAGCCGTTATAACGATAGGCAGCGGGTCTAGTCGTAACTTTGTTTCGGGGGAGTTGAGTATTCCGGTCACCTCTCTTTCTGCGGGGGGGCAGACTTCTGTGACTGCAACTTTGGCAGACGCTGATGGCAACCTCTACCAGGATTCGGCTTCCGTAGCTTTTGCCTCTGATTGTCAGGCAAGAGGACTGGCGAACATTGAGTCGCCGATTGAAGTGAGTGGAGGTGTTATTGAAACCACTTATAACGCGGCGGGATGTTCTGGTACTGATACGATTCGAGCTACAGTAACAGTGAATGGTAATACCTCTTCGGCATCTGGGCAGATCACTGTACAACCTGCCGAAATTGGCTCAATGGAGTTTGTATCTGCTGAACCAGCGCTTATTGGTTTGCGGGGTGTTGGATTGACAGAAGTTTCGAGTGTTAGCTTTCAGGTGCTGGATAAAAATGGTAACCCTGTTACTCAGCAAGCAGTCAGCTTCAAATTAAGTACTAGTGTGGGTGGTGCAACCATACCTACTGGCTCTGAGAAGGCTACAAGTGATAGTGATGGTATGGTGACTACCGATGTCAAGTCAGGCACCATCCCAACAGCGGTTCGTGTGATTGCAACACTTGACTCTAATCCGTTGATCACTACCCAGTCAGATGGGTTGATTATATCAACAGGTGTTTCTGATCAGAATAGTATCTCTTTGAGTGTATCAGAGCGTAATCCTGAAGCGATGGGTACTGATGGTATTGAGGTGGATGTTACCGTGCATGCCGCTGATCACTTCAATAACCCAGTCCCAGATGGCACTTCTGTCTATTTTACGACGGAAGGGGGGCAGATTCAGTCTCAGTGTCAGACTGAGAATGGTGCCTGCACTGTTGTGTGGACCAGCTCTAATCCACGGCCTTCCGATGGACGTGTCACTATTCTTGCCACGATGCTTGGTGAAGAGTCATTTATTGATGCGAATGGAAATGGTGTGCTTGATTATGGTGATACAGCTTATGCAACTATTCCTGAGGCATTCAGGGATGATAATGAGGATGGGGTTAAAGATCCTTCGCTTGAAGAGTTTGTTGATTTTAATTCAAATGGCATCTACGACGGATCCAGTGTAGACCCTGACTACAATGGTGCACTCTGTTGTGATCGTGCTGCGGTAGCAGAGGCAGTGAATGCGGTAGCTGCAGGCGAGGATCAGGGTGTTTGTTATGGTGTTACTCCTATTACAGCACTGGATTGTAGCGCAGAGAAAAACATCCATGTACGCGATTGGAATATTATAGTTATGGCGGATTCGCATGCGACAATTACGCCTCTTCAGGGTGTCACCAATGGGGAGATAAGCATTCCCGAAGGTGGCAGCATTGAGGTTAAATTCGAAATTGTTGGTGATTATACTGGGCAGATTATGCCAGCTGGTACCACCGTTGTATTTACTGCATCGAACGGTACTATTGAGGGTGATTCTTCATTTACTGTGCCTGACTCCAATATGAACGCAAGTTTGATAGATAAATCCGGATCAGATGTATTTTCTGTACTGCTGACACCAACAGAAAATACCGAACCAGGTGATGATGTAGGTGCTTTGACCATTAAGGTTACATCGCCAAAGGGCGATACTACCAGTGTTCGATACACAGTAAAGGACTTACCAGTAATAGATTAAATGACTATTTGAAATGAATTAATCTAAAATAATTTGAGCCCTCCCCCTCGGACTTTTGGGGGGAGGTGTGCTTGTTTTTCCTAACAAAGTATTCTGCATCGAACTATTCTTTGCTGATTTCTTGAAATCAAGTGAACCTGTTCCCTTGAACCTAAAAAAATCAGTTGATCACTCCATTCTAATAACAGGTTTCTGATTTTAAAGAAAATAGCTTCGATGGTTATGGTCACCTACTGGGTGAATCACGCTACCCAACTGATCTTTTTAGGTTGACGCCACCTCAACTCATCGACACAATGCTCCAAATCTTAATCGCTCTAGAGCGCTAAGCTCAACTACAGCAGTGAATAATAGCCAACCACTGATTAAAATCCGTAATCTCCACTTCTCGCATGGTGAACGTCGTATCTTCGATGGTGTGGATATTGATATACCCAAGGGTAAGGTAACTGCCATCATGGGGCCAAGCGGTACCGGCAAGACGACATTGCTGAAGTTGATCGGTGGACAATTGCGCCCAACCCAGGGAAGTATTGAGGTGGATGGACAGAATGTCCACACCCTATCCCGAAAAGCCCTCTATAAGCTGCGCATGCGTATGGGTATGCTGTTTCAGAGTGGTGCACTACTCACTGATTTGACAGTTTATGATAACGTCGCCTATCCCTTGCGTGAACATACCAATTTGCCTGAGTCGATGATCCGGCGGCTGGTGTTGATGAAGCTTGAGGCGGTTGGACTGCGTGGGGCGCGAGATTTGATGCCATCGGAGCTGTCCGGAGGAATGGCGCGACGGGTTGCGCTTTCACGCGCCATTGCACTAGATCCCATGATGGTGATGTACGACGAACCCTTTACCGGCCAGGATCCAATTTCGATGGCGGTGCTGGCGCAATTGATCAGACGCTTGAATGATGCCGTTGGCTTGACCAGTATCCTGGTTTCCCATGATGTGGAAGAGACGGCTGGGATTTCCGATCTCATCTATGTGATTTCAGCGGGGAAAGTGATTGGATCTGGCTCCCCTGAAGCGTTAGCAAACTCCGAAACGCCGGCTGTGAGGCAGTTTATGGGCGGTTTGCCTGATGGCCCGGTTGCCTTCCACTACAGTGCGCTGACCTTATCCGAGGATCTGTTGAGTATGCGGGGGGCGAAATAGTGTTGGATGCCTTGGCAAAATTTGGCCGTGTGGGGTTAAGTGCTTTAGAGCGTCTCGGGCGTGCTCATCTGCTGCTTGTGCAGATCCTCATGGGATTGGGCAATCTACTACCCCGTTTGGGGTTGCTGGGGGCACAAATACACAGTATTGGGGTGCGAACAACCACAATAATCATCGTCTCCGGATTGTTTGTCGGGATGGTGCTGGGTCTTCAGGGCTACTATGTGCTTTCCCAGTTTGGGGCCGAAAATAGCCTGGGGGTGATGGTTTCGGCCTCCTTGGTACGGGAGTTGGGACCGGTGGTTACAGCGCTGCTGTTTGCTGGACGTGCCGGTTCGGCTTTGACTGCCGAAATCGGTCTGATGAAGGCGACTGAGCAGTTATCTGGTTTAGAGATGATGGCCGTTGATCCAATACGCCGTATTTTGTCACCACGATTCTATGCCGGTTTTCTCTCAATGCCTTTACTAGCGGCCATGTTTAGCGCCATTGGTGTTATTGGCGGGTATTTTGTCAGTGTCGGTTTGCTGGGGGTTGATGATGGTGCTTTCTGGAGCCAGATGCAGGCAAAGATCGACTGGAGTGAAGATGTACTCAATGGTGTGATTAAAAGTTTTGTATTCGGCTTTGTCTGTTCCTGGATCGCTCTGTTTCAGGGGTATGATGCCGTACCAACATCAGTAGGCGTCAGTCAGGCAACGACCCAAACGGTGGTTCACTCTGCACTGTCGGTGCTGATGCTCGATTTTGTACTGACGGCATTGATGTTCGGAGGATAACAATGCAGACAAGACAGTTGGAAATAACCGTTGGTTTTTTTATGGCGGCAGGTTTGGTGGCGTTCTTTTTTCTTGCCATGCAGGTGAGTAATCTTGCTAGCCTATCCGGAAGCAAAGGTTATACAGTGACCGCCCAATTTGACAACATTGGTGGTCTCAAGGTGCGTTCGCCGGTTACGATGGCGGGTGTGCGGATTGGACGGGTGTCGGCTATCCGCTATGATCAGGATAATTTTGAGGCCATGGTGACACTCTCGATCGATTCTGAATTCAATAAGATACCAGATGATACTATTGCCAAGATTTATACCTCAGGATTACTCGGAGAGCAGTATATCAGCCTTGATCCAGGGGGTAGCCTGGAGAGTCTTGAGCAGGGAAGCGAGTTAATGATGACACAGTCTGCATTGGTACTCGAAGAGATTATTGGGCAGTTTCTGTTCAGTAAAGCAGAAGAGGGCGCTGCTGCCAATAAATCCAAATGATGAGTGATACCAGAATCGAGAGAGAGGGTGATTTTCGCTTCATAGTGCATGGGTCGATGACCTTTGAGTATGCTAAGGCGTTATTGCAACAGTCTACGGCACTTTTTTCGTCATTGACGGAGTTGGAGATTGACCTGGTTCGGGTTGAGCGGGCGGATAGTGCTGGTCTTGCCTTGATACTAGAATGGATGGCGCAAGCTACCGAGCGCAATGCCAAGCTAGTGTTTCTTGGTATGCCTGATGCCATTCTTTCTATTGCGAGACTTTGCCAGGTTGAATCCTTGTTGGATGGGATGGTGGTTAACGCCTGAATTTCGCAATGACTTAGAGGGCTCAATTACTGAAAGTATCCCACCCAATTTATTGGGTCGAGTTTTGTCATGCAAAATTGATTTTATGTAAATTCATATTCATTACAGATTTTTGCTTGAAGAATTATTTGTTCGAGGTATAATCTGTTAGCAGATTTAATAAAAATAGACCGTTGTGGTTTGGTTCTTAAATATAATTGTGTTTAAGTTTCAATAGTCGATCCCATCCAGTTCCCCCCTGATTGTATGTTTGAGAGATGGTGAAGTGCTGGATTCATATACAATGAATAGAGGCGAATCGCATCGCTTCCATTCAACAAATCCCCAAGCATTCAGTTGGAGATCCTCAATCAATGAGTGAGCAGATTGTTCATATAACAGATGATTCATTTGAGTCTGATGTAATTCAGTCAAGTCAGCCAGTGCTGATCGATTACTGGGCCGAATGGTGTGGCCCTTGTAAAATGATCGCCCCGGTACTGGATGAGATTGCCAAGGAGTATGAAGGTAGACTGAAAGTAGCCAAACTAAATATTGATGAAAATCCTAATACGCCGCCTCGTTATGGAATTCGAGGTATACCGACACTGATGCTTTTCAAGGGTGGTGAGGTTGAGGCGACGAAAGTAGGGGCTGTTTCTAAATCGCAACTTATTGCTTTTATTGATAGTAACCTGTAACAAAACTACCTGGCGCCGGGCATGCCACCAGCTGTCTGCCAAATTTAGATCTCTGTAGACTCCTAGTATTGTTCCGGCAAACCTGATACTAACACAATGAAAAGATAGCAAGCTGTCTATTGGGCTAACTTCCTTCCAACATCATTTCTCAGAAAACAACAACGTCTGAAAATAACTATGAATCTGACTGAACTAAAGAAAATGCCGGTTCCTGCACTGGCAGAGCTTGCCACCTCCATGAAAATCGAAGGGATGGCAAGGACCCGAAAACAGGATCTGATCTTCGCCATTCTCAAAGCTCATGCTAAAAAGGGTGAAAGTATCTTTGGTGACGGAGTGTTGGAAATTTTGCAGGATGGCTTTGGTTTCCTGCGTTCTGCAGACAGTTCCTATCTGGCTGGACCTGATGATATCTATGTATCACCCAGTCAGATTCGTCGTTTTAGTTTGCGTACGGGCGATACCATCTCAGGCAAAATCCGTCCTCCCAAAGATGGCGAACGATATTTTGCGCTATTGAAAGTTGATGAGATCAATTTCGATAAGCCTGAAAATGCAAAGAGTAAAATTCTTTTCGAAAATTTCACCCCATTATTTCCCAATAAGCGTTTTCTTCTTGAAGTCGGGAATGGTAGCACAGAAGATATTACCGCACGCACCATCGATCTCTGTGCACCTATTGGAAAAGGGCAGCGCGGCTTGATCGTTTCCCCGCCCAAAGCGGGTAAGACGATGATGCTACAAAATATCGCCCAATCGATTACCCACAATCACCCTGACTGCTATATGATTGTATTGTTGATTGATGAACGCCCAGAAGAAGTCACCGAGATGGCCCGCTCTGTTCGTGGCGAAGTGATCTCAAGCACCTTTGATGAACCAGCAACCCGACATGTCCAGGTTGCAGAAATGGTGATTGAAAAGGCCAAACGACTGGTTGAGCACAAAAAGGATGTGGTGATCCTGCTCGATTCGATTACGCGTCTGGCGCGTGCTTATAATACCGTTATTCCCTCATCAGGTAAGGTGTTGACCGGTGGTGTTGACGCCAATGCCCTGCATCGGCCTAAGCGCTTTTTTGGTGCCGCTCGTAATGTTGAAGAGGGTGGTTCTCTGACTATCCTGGCAACGGCACTGGTTGATACCGGCTCCCGTATGGATGATGTTATCTACGAGGAGTTTAAAGGCACAGGTAATATGGAGGTCCATTTGGACCGTCGTATTGCAGAGAAACGCATTTTCCCAGCGATTAATATCAACCGCTCAGGCACCCGCCGTGAAGAGCTTTTGATGAAGCCTGATGAGTTGCAAAAGATGTGGATCTTACGCAAGATACTGCATCCAATGGATGAACTTGCAGCAATGGAATTCCTCTTTGATAAGCTTAAGGTTAGTAAAACCAATGATGAATTTTACGATGCCATGAAGGGCTAATATCATCTCAAGTTTCGCTGTTCACAACTGACAAAATCTGAGCTAACTGCGGATTCTAGTGTGGCGCTTCATACAAATTGACGATGATAGAAGCCTGCTCAGGCCAGGAGACAAGGCGCAATGCGCAGGGAATGGCTCGCCCTTTTCAAGCATTGCAACGCAGTATCCTGACCTGAGCAGGCTTCCCTTCGGGCGAGACGCTAAGCGGTCATCCGCGTTGTTGCGAGCCTTGGAAAGGGAGAAGCCATTCCCGGCGGCACGCGCCTAGCGGCTAACCGCTTAGCGTCACGCTATCATCGTCAATTTGTATGAAGCACCACACTAGGATGAAGCGAGTGCCAAATAGGTCTGATGCATTTGCTCTGTTGCTTTAATCAGCTCTGCTGGGGTGCCGTTGTTTTCAATAACATCATCGGCACCCTGCAGGCGGGTCTGGCGATCAACCTGACTGGCCAGAATCTGTTCGATCCGGCTTCTGCTCAGTTGATCGCGGCTCGCCACTCGTTCAATCTGGCGTGATAACTCGCAGTCAACCACCAGCACCCTGTCGGCAAGTGTCTGCAGGTTGGTTTCAAAAAGCAGAGGAATTACCAGCAAAACATAGGGAGCGGATTGCTTTTCAATCCATTTCTCCATGGCCTGAGTGATGCGAGGGTGAAGGATGCCTTCCAAAAGTTTACGCTGCACCGGATCATTAAATACAATCTCTCTTAGAGCCGCTCGGTTCAATTGACCCTGCGGGTCGATTAAATCATCACCAAAGGCGACTTGAATCTCTAAAAGTGCCGGTGAGCCTGGTTTGACCAGCTGATGTGCCAACACATCTGCGTCAATAACTGGAACGCCCAGCAATTCGAAATGAGTAGAAACGGCGCTCTTACCGCTGCCGATTCCCCCAGTGAGAGCGACTACCAACACTTATAGCCCCGACCAATGTAGGTAGGCCTGGTTGATCTGATCACCCCACATTAGGCTGATCCATCCAGCGGCGGCAAGGTAGGGGCCAAAAGGTATCGGAATATTTCGATCCCGTCCCCGCACCACAATCAGCAGTATGCCTACAATAGCCCCAACCAGGGCTGAGAGCATGATAATCTGGGGAAGGTATTGCCAGCCCAACCAGGCTCCAAGCATGGCTAGTAGTTTAAAGTCACCATAGCCCATGCCCTCTTTTCCCGTCAGGCGTTTGAAGAGTTGGTAGACACTCCAGAGTGAGAGGTAGCCTGCTGCCGCCCCAATAATCGCTGAACGGGGGTCGCTAAAAACGGATCCTAGGCTGAATAACATGCCAAGCCAGAGAAAAGGCAGAGTGATGTTATCGGGCAGGTACTGCACATCGAAATCGATCATGCTCAACACGATCAATGACCAGGTTAGAAATAGCGCGGCTAAGGTAGCCCAGGAAAAGCCGAAGTGCAGAGCGATTGCAAACGAAAAAAGCCCGGTAGCTGCTTCGATAAGTGGGTATCTTAAGCTGATTGGCGTGTGGCAGTGGGAACATCGCCCCTTCAGAAACAACCAGCTTAAAATGGGAATGTTCTCCCAGGGGCGTATTTTATGCTGGCAGTTTGGGCAGTGTGAAGCGGGCAGACTGAGTGTGTAGGGCTCAGTTTCCTGGGTATCCTCCTGAGCGATGCCCTTCAACTCATTGCAGTCCCTATGCCATTGATTCTCCATCATCTTTGGCATGCGATGAATCACGACATTAAGGAAGCTTCCAATGGTAAGGCCGAGCAGCGTCGTAAAAAGCAATAAGGCCCAGGTGTTTTGTTGTAGAAAATCGATTGAAAACACCTTTTAGACAACAGATCCCATTTTAAAGATTGGCAGATACATGGCGACCACCAAGCCACCCACCAATGTGCCGAGAACCACCATAATGAGCGGCTCCATAAGACTGCTCATTGCATCAACCGCATTATCAACCTGCTCCTCATAAAAGTCAGCCACTTTATTGAGCATATCATCCAGTGAGCCTGATTCTTCACCGATAGAGACCATCTGCACAACCATATTGGGAAAGAGGTTACGTTGTTTCATCGCTAACTGAAGTGATTGGCCAGTAGCAACATCTTCCCTCATGCGCAGCACAGCATCGCTGTAGACAACGTTTCCGGTGGCACCAGACACAGAATCGAGTGCCTCTACAAGAGGGACACCTGCTGCAGACATCGTGGCGAGTGTACGCGAGAAGCGGGCGATGGCCGATTTATTGAGGATCATACCAATCACTGGGATTTTGAGCATGATGCGGTCAAATCCGTGACGAAATTTTCTCGATCGCTTCCATATATAGGCAAAAGCATAGATAGCGAGCAGAAGAACGCCTAATAGTAGCCACCACGAATCGCGAACAAAATGGGAGAGATTGACAACCATCTGAGTGAAAGCAGGAAGATCGGCACCAAAGCCACTAAATAGTTCTTCGAACTGGGGGATGACGAAGATCAGCAAGATGGTGGTTACACCAATAGCGGCGACAACAATGGCGGCCGGGTAAAACAGTGCTTTTTTGATCTTACCTTTGATCGATTCCGTTTTTTCTTTATAGGTTGCGATTTTATGTAAAAGCGTTTCGAGAACACCAGCATGCTCACCGGCACGAACCAAGTTAACAAACAGATCATCGAAATATAATGGATGTTTTTTTAAGGCATCGGCTAAGGCCGTACCCCCCTCCACGTCAGCCTTAATGGAAAGAATGAGCTCTTGCATTGAAGGGTTTTCGTGCCCTCGTCCAACAATGTCAAAGGCCTGTACCATGGGAACACCTGCAGACATCATAGTGGCAAGTTGCCGACTGAAAACCGTGATGTCTGCTCCAGTAATCTTCTTTTTACTACTAAATATCGATGTCGCTTTTTTTCTGACCTTAAGGGGGGTAACCCCCTGGCGGCGCAGATCCGCCTTGACCATATTGATATCGGTTGCGCGGCTTTCGCCCGATAGGCGAGCACCTTTCTTATCCGTACCTTCCCATGTGTAGAGATTAGATTTTACCCGAGTCTTTTTTCTTGGAGGCGCCATTGGCTAGTCCTTGGTTACCCGATTAAGTTCTTGAAGGCTGGTAATTCCCTGCATAACTTTACGCAGGCCGGATCGGCGGAGGTTATACACCCCCTCCTTAGTTGCTTGCTCTTCCAGTTGCAGTGATGTTCCACCCTCCATAATGATTTTTCCCATTATTTCAGAGACAGGCATGACTTGAAATATACCAACGCGCCCTTTATAACCGTTGGTACATAGATCACAACCTACTGGTTTGTAGGTAATGAAACCTGTATCGATATCCTTTTCAGTAAAGCCCTCTTCCCGTAGCGCTTCTCTGGGGAGGTCATCCGGTTCCTTGCAGTGCTCACAAAGTTTCCTGGCCAAGCGTTGAGCCATGATAAGGAGCACAGAGGAAGCGATGTTAAAGAGTGGAATTCCCATGTTTGCCAGACGAGTCAACGTTTGGGGGGCATCGTTGGTATGTAGGGTGGAGAGAACCAGATGCCCGGTTTGGGCCGCTTTTACAGCGATTTCAGCTGTTTCAAGGTCGCGGATCTCACCTACCATTACGATGTCAGGATCTTGGCGTAGGAAGGCTCGAAGCGCTTCAGCAAAGGTCAGTCCAGTCTTTACATTGGTGTTAACCTGATTGATGCCCGCTACCTGTATTTCCACAGGATCTTCCGCTGTAGAGATGTTGACATCAGGTTTATTGAGCAGGTTCTAGGCCGTGTAGAGACTGACCGTCTTACCACTACCCGTCGGTCCGGTTACCAGAATCATACCGTAGGGCTTACTGATCGCCTCTAAGAAGACTTTACGTTGCTCTTCTTCAAACCCAAGTGCTTCAATGCCGAGTTGTGCACTGGTTGGGTCAAGGATACGCAAAACTATCTTTTCGCCATACAGGGTTGGGCAGGTATTTACGCGGAAATCGATTGCTCGATTTTTGGAAAGCTGCATTTTAATACGCCCATCCTGAGGTACACGTTTCTCTGCAATGTTCATGCGAGACATAACCTTAATACGACTCGATAGCCGGTTAGCTAAATTGGAGGGTGGGTTGCCGACCTCGTGGAGCATGCCATCCTGACGATAGCGGATTCGGTAGGTATACTCATAAGGTTCGAAATGGATATCCGACACCCCCTGGTTGATAGCATCCAGGAGTATCTTATTAATGTAACGAACGACAGGTGCTTCGTCGACATCGAGTTTGGACTCTTCATCAGAGCTACCATCACCTGACGAGATATCCAAATTATCCAGATCGGCATCCAGGAGGTCGTCCATGTCGCTCTCGTGCGCCTCCATGACCTTTTCAATCATCCGTTTGAGCTTATCGTCCTCAACAAGGATTGCCTCGGAGGCGAGGCCGGTATTGAAACGAATCTCATCCAGACCCTGGTGATTGGTCGGGTCAGAAACGGCAAGAAACAGGCGGTTACCCCGTCTGAAAATGGGCAGAGCATGGTGATTACGTATTAACTTTTCAGCAACGACCCCCGTAGGGATGACACTCTGATCCAGTGCATTGAGATCAAAGATAGGAACGCCAAATCCCCGAGAGGCTGAGATAGCGATATCAATACTGTTTAATATATTATTATCAATAAGATAGGTGACATAGGGTACCTTTTTCTTCAGTGATTCTGTAAAGGTAGATTCCGCCTGTTCTTCACTGATTAGGCCGTCCTGGATCAGGCAGCGCCCGAGTCCACTAAGATTTACTTGAGGTGTTGTGGTAGCCATCCGTTAACTGTCGATAGTCTCTGATTAATCTATGCTGCTACATCGGCAGATAGTGTGAAATATTTAGAACCTTCTTGGGATGATGGGCGCTTGATCAAGCTCTCAAACCCTCAAGCCCCTGAAAGTGCCAGTGGTTGATAGTATTTTGAATCCTGTACATGAGTTAATTTGAACAACCTATTGATAATATGAAGAGAGCAAAGGTAAATAGCGTATCAGTCATTCTGCCATGCCGGAATGAGGCGCTCGGCTTGGGAGTGCTGCTGAAGAAAATAGAGAGCATCCTTCCGCAAGCTGAGATCCTTGTTGTGGATGATGGCTCGACTGATGATTCAGTCAAAGTCTGTCGAGCCAATCAAGTGACCGTTGTATCGCACCCCTATGGAATGGGTAATGGCGCCGCTATTAAGACGGGAACCAGACACGCCAAAGGGGATCTCTTGGTGTTTATGGATGCTGACGGTCAGCACAATCCAGAGATGATTCCAGCTTTGCTGAAAAAGTTGGAAGAGGGATATGATATGGTCGTTGGTGCGAGGCGACCTGATACTCACGCTAGCATTTTTCGGCGTTTTGCCAACTTCATCTACAATAAGTTGGCTTCGCTTATGACTGGATATGTTATCCAGGATCTCACATCTGGATTCCGAGTAGTGCGTGCCCGCCACTTTATTAAGTTTCTCTATCTGCTGCCAAATGGATTCTCATACCCAACGACCAGCACCATGGCATTCTTCCGCTCTGGCTTGCCGGTTGGTTATCTGCCGATTGAAGCAGCTGCCAGACAGGGAAAAAGCCATATCAAGCTATTCAAAGATGGTTTTCGGTTTTTTGTCATTATTTTAAAGATTGGTTCGTTGTTTTCTCCTATGCGGCTGTTTCTACCAATAGCTACCCTTCTATTTGTTGTGGGATTGGGGTATTACGGTTATACCTACTTTATGTATCAGCGTTTCACGAATATGAGTGCTTTAGTGATATTATCATCATTGCTGACCCTGCTAATTGGGCTCATCTCAGAACAAATATCATCACTACATTATCGAGGGATTGACGATGATGCGCGTCGAACCAAGCGTTAGGTCTGGGAAAATAAATAGTCATCCAAAGGCCTAATACCTTGAATTAATTTGAGTGTGAAAAATGGGGTTATGGTACAAAAAGATAGCAAAAAACTAAAAGTACTCATGGTCACAACCTCCTTTCCTGTTGGACCTAATAGAGCAAGTGGTATTTTCGTAAAAAGATTGGCGGATAGTATGAGTGCTCAAATTGATTTGACGGTACTTACACCGAGCGCAGTTGACCTGCTTGAGGCCAGATTTGATTATCAGGTTAAGTGTTTTCGATATGCTCCCTATAAATGGCAAATTCTGGCGCATCAACCGGGCGGTATCGTAGTCGCCCTGAAAAGTCATCCTTGGCTTGTTCTCCTGCTGCCCGTTTTTTTACTGGCTCTATTTTTTAGCGTGATTATTCATGGGAAAAAGGTGGATGTTATACACGCTAATTGGTCTAGTACGGGGTTTATTGCCGGTATTGCGGCAAAAATTATCGGGAAACCAGTGATAACAACACTGCGTGGATCAGATGTACGTTCAATTGAGGAGTCTGCTTTATCAAGATTTATCATGGAACAGACATTTCGGTTTAGTCGGTTAATTGTAACTGTGAGCGAAACAATAGCTCAAGATCTTAGTCGCTTGTGGTCTGATCAACGGGAAAAACTCTGTGCGATAGCCAATGGGGTTAGTGATGATTTGCTTTCAATACAACATCGGTCCAAAAATGATTCTTTGATTGTCTCTACAATCGGAAGTCTTATTCCACGAAAAGATATCGCGACAATTATTCGCGCTTTTCAGATGATTGAGGGGGATGTCCAACTTCGTATAATAGGTGAAGGTATTGAACGAACAGCCTTGGAAAGCGTGAGCCAGCAACTTGAGGTTTCTAATCGAGTGGTCTTTGTCGGCGCTTTGCCACCCGAGGCTATTAGTGAGGAGCTCGCAATAACTGATATATTTGTTTTAAGCAGTTACTTTGAAGGAAGGCCAAATGTGGTACTGGAAGCGATGGCGGCAGGGTGTGCTATCGTAACAACAGACTTGCCTGGTGTAAGGGAGTTATTAGAAAAGGATATCAACGGACTATTCTTCCAGCCGGGTGATGCAGAAGCTTTAGCTAAACACCTAAAATCACTGCTTTCGTCAGAGAAAAGAAGACGCCAGTTGGGTAGAGAGGCTCGATCACGCATTATTGAGATGGGCTTAACCTGGTCAAATTGCGGGGCTCGATATATCAGTCTCTACCAGCGTGTTTTGGAGCAAAACTAAATGTGTGGCTTCGCATTTTACTACGGTCTAAGTGACTGTAGCACTGATCTTGTTAGAAAGTCCGTGCAAAGAATGCGCCACAGAGGCCCTGACGAATCTCGGGTGTTGGCGAAAGGAAAGGCCTCCCTTGGTCATGTTCGATTATCGATTGTTGATCTTGGAAGTAGTCATCAGCCAATGCAGACGCCTGACAGGCGTTTTTCTTTAATCTACAACGGAGAGATTTACAACTATAGGGAACTGAGAAGCCACTTGGCCAGTCGCTGGGATTTTCAAACGAGTGGCGATACTGAGGTTTTATTGGCTGGTTTAGTCCTGGAAGGAGAAAAATTTCTTCCGCAGATTGAAGGGATGTGGGCCTTTGCTTTATGGGATTCATTAACAGAGTCATTGCTGTTATCACGTGACAGAATGGGTAAGAAGCCGTTGTACTATGAGTGTAGCCATAGCGGTTTTCGTTGTGCATCAGAACTTCCTGCCTTGCGCGATCTAACAGAAAATACCTGGTCTGAAGATGTTGATTCGACCGCTGACTATTTTCGCTATGGCTATTATCTACCAGGCTTTACTGCTTGGCAGAATATATTCGAGGTTTTGCCAGGCCACTGGCTGCGTTGGAGTCCAGATAAACAGATTATCGAGCAGAGTTATTGGCAGCTTCCACACCCTCAAAGCGGCATGGCTAATCCAAATGACGAGGATCTGATCAATACCCTGGAAGCTGCTGTTCAAAAACGCTTGATAGCCGATGTGGAAGTGGGTGCCTTTCTCTCCGGGGGGGTAGACTCATCATTAATCTGTGCACTGGCTCAGCCACATATGAGTAAGCAGCTAAAAACCTACACGATAGGTTTTTCGGAGCATACCTACGATGAACGGGAGTACGCTGATCTTGCAGCGCGTTATATCGGTACGGATCATCACGTAGAAGAGTTAACATGCTGGGATCAGTCACGACTTGAATCTCTCCTCACGGGGCATTTGGGGCAACCCTTTGCTGATTCGTCATTGCTTCCAACGTCGATGGTGAGTGAGCTGGCTGCCAGAGATGTCAAAGTCGTATTGTCAGGTGATGGAGGCGATGAGTTATTTGGAGGATATCAACGATATCAGGCCCGCCTTATTTTACGCTGGTATACACGCTTGCCGACAATGCTACGAAAGTATGCCGAGTCGGCATTACGGGCTCTCCCAGAGCCGGGAGTACATCACAGCCGAAGTCTGTTAAAGAAAGCACATCTTTTTTTAAATATTGTACAGCGATATAAGGCAGAAACACCCTATACCGCCCCACTGATATTTCATCCAGAAGAGTACGACAGGCTATTTCCAGGGCTTGCCGGTTATGGGCATCGCCCTCCAAAGCTTCTTGAAGAGACAGATCTTGATGATCTACAGCGAATGCTATTTGCCGATACTCTCGTCTATATGCCACAGGATATCCTAGTTAAAGTAGATCGAGCCAGTATGGCGCAAAGTTTGGAAACGCGTGCGCCACTTCTCGATCATAAAGTTATTGAACTCGCATTTTCCCGGCCAGGCAGTAGCCATTTTACGCTTGGTAACGGAAAGCGCTGGTTAAAAAAGGCATTTCACAACAGGTTACCTGATTCTATATGGAGACGTAGAAAGCAAGGCTTTGGAGTACCACTACATGAGTGGTTTCGGGGGGAATTAGGTGACCGCCTCAATGATTTATTGAGGAGCGCGCCTGAATCTATTAACTCAGATAGTGTCGGGCAGCTGCTACATGAGCATAAGTCAGGCAAGAGAGATAATGGTTATCGTCTTTGGGTGATCTATGTCTATATGGCTAATCGGAATCAATGAACGATCAAACCAAAGGTAATGTAAAGTGGCCCAAGCTAGCACTATTTCTACCTGATCTAAGCGCGGGCGGAGCTGAGAAAGTCTTTATTCTCTTGGCTGCTACCTTTGTAGAAAAGGGATTTCATGTTGATCTATTGTTGGCTAGTAAAAACGGTCCATTGCTAAATGATGTGGCCGAGGGCGTCAATATTATTGACCTAGCTTCAATCCGCCAGGGTGAACCGGTATTGCTCTCGGCATTGAGGACTGTTTTTAGCCTGATGCGCTACTTGAAATCGTCGGCACCGACAGCCATGTTGACAACCCTGACAGGTTCTAATTTAACGGCAATAGTGGCAAAAAAGCTCTCAAGACATGATTGTCGATTGGTCATTCGTGAAGCGGCTTCACTAGATAATGTGCGATCTAGCTTACGACTGAGACTTATGCGCACACTCTACCAGTATGCCGATGAGATTGTCGTATTAACGGAGTTCATGAAGAGTGAAATGGTAGCATCCTGTCGGTTACCCGCTGAAAAAGTGATGGTAGTAGATAATCCGATTGATAGTGGACGTGTTCGTAGTATGGCTTTGAATGCTGAAGTTAACCAGGTCACTAAGAAGATGCAGCCTTTTGCTACGGTCGTTGGTCGTTTGACTGAACAAAAGGATTTTATGACGGCTATACGAGCTGTCGCGCATGCCAATAATAGAAGCCCATTTGATTTAGTTATTATTGGTGAAGGCCCCCTGAGGGAAGCGTTACTATTGTTAGCAAAATCGCTTAATATCAGTGAACGAATTCATTTTATGGGGTATCAGTCCAATCCCTACCCTTGGATGAAGCAATCGTCTCTATTTATTTTATCATCAAAATGGGAAGGTTATCCGAATGTCCTGCTTGAGGCTATGTCGCTAGGCTGTTCCATTATCGCAACGGAATATGATTCATCTGTTTGCGCTATATTAGCAACATACCCGGAGTGCCTATACCGTATCGTTTCTGTGGGTAATGAGGTAGAGATGGCAGATGCAATATTCGAGCTAGTTAGGCAAGAAGGTATAACCCAGGTTCCACATATTAATAACACGCTTCAGGTTGCGGATAAATATTTAGAAGCTCTTGATGTCAGCAAATGGAAGAAATCTATTAGTGGTCTATCTTGATATGTAGATGGAGGTGATTTTTTCTATTCGCTCTCATGCGATTTCGTGAAAAATATCAGATAGCTGCGGGGTTAATACATCCAATGAATAGTGTTGTTCAACTACTCGCCGTCCTGAGAGTCCATACTCTTTTCGTAAAGAAGCACTTTCATAGAGTACGGTAAGTGCATCGATCCATTCCGAGTGATTTTCTGGGCCAAATCCTATATTGTCAATATTGAGAATCTCATTATTCATGCCAACTGGGGAGACAACAACAGGTATTCCTGCCGCCATGTAAAGTAGCATTTTGAAAGAACATTTACCTTTTTCCCAATCACCATTTTTTAATGGCATTAGACCAATGTCCATTAGCTGTACTGCTTGGACCTCTATTTCTTCTGACCACCGAATATACCGAATGTGTTTAGATGATAAATATGAAAATTCTGGTTCACGATCTGAGACAACCAAGAGCTTAACTGACGGAAATTTAGTGCAAAAGGAATGCAATGCTCTATCTAAATCATAGAGGTACTGAAAGTTCGCTGATGTTCCCACCCATCCCAAATAGAATGGTTTTTCTAAGGTTTTAAGAACTGGGTGCCATCTAACTGTATCGATCCCTGTTGGTACAATCCATGTTGGTACATTGCAATCTGAAAAATAATCGGCTAACCACTCGTTACCACATATCAAACCATCCATCTTCCGTACTATTCTTTTAGCAAACCCTTTTGTAAAGTTGAGGCGTAGCCATATTGCGTCATCCAGGTCAAATATTCGAGGCCTTTTTGTGAGGCCCTCAGTTGTTGAGAAAGCAGTTAAGAATTCGCGCTGAATCAAAGTGATATCTGATTTATAACTTTTGAGAATGGCAGGGACACGAGATATTAACCTTAATCCAGCTGTACCTATCTGGGGTAATAATTGAATCGAAAAAGGATAGTTGTGGTACCAGTAAGAACCTGACTTTTCAATGAAAGGGAGATGCTCTGTGACAAGAATATTATGCTTAGTTAAGTGCTGGATATATTGACGCACACGAAATCTTGAAGAGGGCTCTTTGGGACCGCTGCGCGCCGTCGATGAGGATGCGTGCCAGCGTGCCCGGCGCGGCATAGCCGACGAAGATCACACTGG
>JARRQF010000063.1:0-21707 GCA_037382065.1 Candidatus Thiodiazotropha sp.
AGCGGCAGGCATTCGCATGACACATTTCATGATAGTGGAGTAAGCTGCGCTTACGCTATTTTATATCCCCCTCACCCTGGCCCTCTCCCGCAAGGGGAGAGGGGATGTGGGGTTCGAACCCTGGCGTGAACAAGCCATTGGGGTGCCACACATAAGCTGATGTTTATAATGCGCTAGAAAAGTACACTTCCTCTCCCCTTGGAGGGTGTCGTAAAAGCATGCTGCAAATATTCGCAAAAGTCGTAGGGTGTGATGAGGTACGAACCGCATCATGATTTTCGATTATGTGCCAATATTTGGGTGAGATATTTTAAACCGATAGGTAACTCTTTTTGAATACGCGATAAAATTCCTGATTGCGTAGGATGCGGTGAGCGGTGCGAACCGCATCAATAGTCCGATGGCTCACGAACATCAATGATGCGGTTCGTACCTCACCACATCCTACATTTCATCCCTTAATGGTGGGACAGAGCCACATCCTATGACTTTTGCGACACCCTCCCTTGCGGCAGAGGGCCGGGGTGAGGGGGATCCAATAACCGCTGAGCTCGCTAAACTTCTCAACCAAAACGAAATGTTTCGCTACATTTTTGTGGCGATTTGTTTCTATCACGTGCGAAAACGAGTCCTTTGTAGTGCAATTGCCCTGCTCCTGCCTCCATGTGCCGCCACAAGCGTGCCATTCACGTTGTAGCGTGATTCACCCAGTAGGTGACCATAACCATCGAAGCTATTTTCTTCAAAAATGGTTACTTTTACGCTGCCCTATGAATTGGCAGGCTGGTTTGGCATCATTAAAGGCAGCTAGTCGGGTACCAGCTGAATGCCAAAGCGACGGCAACCGAATACCTTGAAGCCATCACTCCGGCAAATCAGGGCAGCAAAGAGTTGCGGTCGATCACCGTCAATCACCTCTTCGATAAAAATCTCATACTCGAGAATGTGTGAACTATCCGGCGTTACCTGGCCCCGGCAAACAAATTTTGCCGTCTCGTTATAGACTGGTACAAACCGCCAGCTATCACGGTTGAGGGTAAACCCGTGCGCCGCCATGGTAGTTGCTAACGCTTGGATTGCTGCATCGGCCATTAAGGTGCCAGGCATGCATGGATCGTTCTTGAAGTGCGCCGAGTAGAACCATGCATCGACGGGCACCTCCATTCGTGCTTTGAGGTAACCTCTTTTCCAGGGGCCACCCAGTGGGTCGAATATCACAACCTCGTCGAGCAGCTTCATCCTGCCACTCGGTATGGTGGGTGTACGCAGATGCGAGGCTGCCGCTTCGAAGCCGTCGCCAAAACAGGTGTAGCTATCACCGTTGCGCCAAGCGTCGAGTTCCGCAGAACTAAAGCTGCGCTTGTGGCTCACTTTTGGTGGTGGATCGAGACGCGCATCTTGCTTGGGTTCGTCCCGTTCGGCCTCCCACAAGACACCACCGGATGTAGCGAGCTCACGGTCAGTGAAAAAGCCAGCTTGCCCATTGCGAACCGAAAGCAAAAGGCGATCTCCAAGGTAGCAGTCATAGTGGAAGAAGAAAATGCGTACTTCACCAGTTTTGGCATGACTATCGATTTCGATTTCATAGCGCAAGGTATCACCTACCTCAGGGAGGTCACCGAAGAAGGTTAGCTCGCAACCAAGCAGACGGTAGACCCGCTCACCCTGGTTGAGGAAATCAGCACCAATATAGGAGACGAGCAAGAGATCCGCATGCCCAGCCTCGACAACTAGGCCGCAACACATTCGGTTATGCTGCAGATACCAAGCATCTCGCTTGACATTGGTCTCTGACACCACGCGGCCAGTTCCCATTTGACCCGCCTCGGCTTCGAGGCTGGTTACCCTGTCAACGAGCAGAAAAGGAGGGGCTGGCATGCGTACCTGGCGCGGGTAGTTGTCCTGCTGAGCGAAGATGGGACCAAAGAGCGTTGAGATGCGACCAGAGGCATGTACTTCAAGCTCAGGACGATTGAAACAAGTAGGCTGCTTAGTGGTCGTGATGGGAGTGGAGGGTATCGGTTTTTTCTTAAGAGTGACCGTCGAGAATTTGGGAGCTTCTTCTCCTATTTCTAGTTGGCTCAACGCTCGCCGCCTATGGTCTAGAAAATGTTCATGCATCTCCTTTTGGGTCTGTAGAAAGGCTTGATGCTGAGCGCTAATATCGGCCATTAACTGAACCAGTGGATGGTTGCTGGTTTGAGTAGCCGCGACCCCACTAGATGTTACATGCTCCTTCCTGTCAGTTGCAACCGGCCCGAAAAGTGAGCGAACGTCGTAGTCTAGGCATTCTGGCAACGGTGGGGTCATTACTGAAATTGGTTGATTATCATTAAGTGCTGTCTGCTCGGCCTTCGCTGGCCAAACCACATCTGGCGGGTGAGCCGATAGACAGAAGGTTTCACTCATGCTGCCAGACTCCAATTCGGCTGCCGCTGCGAGTGCTCGTAAGCGTTCGCGTAAGCGTTCAAGTTTCATTGGTACCCCGGCCGCCCATAGCTGTGTCAGAGCATGGCAGAGTGCTGTCAGAGTGCCAGGCTCGCTTCGGTCGAGGGCAACAGCAACGTGGGGACGGCCTTCAAGGATACGCTTGATCGCGCCGGTTAAGATTGCACGGGGACCATGCTCAATGAAGATACGCACACCATCATCGTATGCCTGTAGGATGGTACGCGGGAAGTCTACGGTCTCCAGGGCTTGGCGGGTGATGGCATCGGCAGCTGCTTCAGACGTGGGTAGGTAGCTGCGGCAACCGGCATGGGTGTAGAAGCGCACATCATCAACAGGGTGGGTATTTCGTTGATGGATTGCATGCCATTTTGATGCAAATGGTTTGAGCGGCGGGCAGTGGACGATCATGTCGAGGCCGAGTTCAATGGCACGTGAACGACCAACCTTGTCAATCACCCGATCACATGCTTCCTCATCACCACCAATGACGCAGTCCTCTGGGTGATGAATGATCGTCAGATAGGCTCGTGACTCGCCATTCAGTGCCTCCTTAACCTTGGCCACTGGGGCTGCAAGTCGCCAGCAACGCCAGGTCACACGCTCTTCCGCTGACAGTTGCCAATGGGAAGCGGCAGCATGGCAGGTGCCTGTCAATTGCTCACCATAGAGACCAGATCTATCGATCTGTGCCAACATGGCATCAAGATCACGCCAGACGCCAAATGCAAGAAGGGCGTTGGTTTCTCCTGAGGAGAGACCAATTGCCGCTTGCGCGGGTATGGCGAGAAATTCCTGAGTGAGTAGTGCATGCGCCTGACAAACCAGGGCGCAACCTGCTAGCAGCATCTCTGGATTGTAGGAGGTGACATCAGCACCATAGAGCTTTTGTCCGAGTGCCTCAGTGCCGTCAAAACGTTCGGCAAGCCGCTGGGCGATCTCTGGAAAGGCAAGTAATAGTTGACGGCCCGCGCCAGGATAGGCAGCGGCAGCGCCGGTAAAGCAATGCCCAATTTCGCCGTCTTGCTTTCCCTTGCCAAAGTAGATGCCTGGACCTTGCGGTTCTTTGCCTGCCTGTAATTGCTCAAGTGTGTTGCTGCGCAGGTGCTCAAGGTTCGCCTCTGTTTCTGCAATAATTGCAAGGCGAAGATCTCCCTCAAGTTGCTCCTCGTCGGCCTCCACGCTCTGTTGCAGCGCATTGAGACTATCGGCGGCGTAGTGGCGAAAATGTGGCAGCTTGGCGCCGGGAATCGGTAGCACGAACTCACCTGCCCTATCTTTTTGCAAACCAAGGGTGTCTGTGCGACCCGAAAAAGAGTCAACCTTTAGCTGCAGTATCTGCTCTGCTGCACGCAACGAAGGCCATGCGCCGTGCTTATCGATGCGCAGACCCGTGGCAGCACACACAACGCCTGCGGCTAAGTGCAGCAGGCCGGAGCATGCGTGAGCATGGCCGAAACGGGCGGTAATTTCGCTTTTTCCAATTTCGGTTAGCAGGGATAGTTGTTTGCAAGGTTCACCATTTGGGGGGACCTCTTCAACCCTTGCCCAAATGGGGTATCCTTGTGCGAGGGCATCCTCTTGCCGCATTAGTACCAGCGCCACCGTTGCATCACCGGGTAGGCGTCGATCTTCTGGTAGCACACTGCTCGCTGCAGTTTGGTGTGCTGGCTCAACCGAAAAGTCACTTGCAGCCACTAGGGCGGCGTCAAGCTCGCCTGATCGGAGTGCTCGTGCAGCAATATGTAATGCATCGATTCCAGACAGCTCTTCACTAGACACGGTAAAGCCAGGGGCATGCCAATCTTGCTGGCTATGCAATCGATTGGCTGGCACGTTCGCCATAACCCCTATCACTCGCTGAGAGGTGATCTCTGGCAGCGAATCCCGGTTGGCAAATTGCCAGGCTTTGATGTCAAGATCTGCCGCTACATCAAGCTCTAGCATACGAAGAGGCAGCGCATGCCGAGCCGTGTTTGTGTCGCACCCTATGCCAACAAACACGCCTGTACGTTCTGTATCCAGTTGACCGATTTGCCCCAAAGCCTCGGTAGCCGCTTCTAAAACCGACGTTTGTTGTGCCAGACTCGCTCGTAGATCGTGTGGTGGAATGCCAATATTGCTAATCTTCAGATGAATTTCACTAGCCGGTTGCGTGGTATCAGGAGAGGCGGAAAAAAGTGCCTGGGTAAACGCTTTGAGGCCATGTGTTTCGGCGGCGTTAACACCGAGTGCCGTGATAACGACGTCAGCGGGTGGTTTTTTCCGAACGCGGGAATTGCGCCGAGCTGGGATGCGTCCACCCCATGCCTCAACAATCAGGTGGGCATTATTACCACCAAATCCAAAGTTACTGATTGCTGCCCGAGGTGGTGCTGCCTCCGGCCAACTCTGGGCGCTTTGCGGCAGATGAAAACCATATTGTTCAATAAGGGGTGAGGGCTCGTCACAGGATGGGGTTGGAGGCATTAGGCCGGCATCAAAGGCCGCCAGTATCTTGATGAGACTGGCGGCACCGGAGGTAGTAATGGTGTGGCCGATGTTCGCCTTAAGCGAGCTGATGACTGGTTTGGGTCCTGTTGTACCATATAGCTCAGCCAGGCTCTCCAGCTCGATCGCGTCACCCCTGGCAGTACCCGTGGCATGGCACTCAACGAGTGGCACGTCGCTTGGAACCATGCCGGCCTGCTTGTAGGCAGCGTGCATCGCACGAAGCTGGCCAGCTTTTCCTGGTAGCAAGAAGCCACCTTCTCGGCCATCATTCGAAAGCCCAATGCCTCGTATAATGCCATGAATAGTATTGCCATCACGCAGCGCGTCACCAAGACGTTTGAGTGCCACTAAGGCTGCACCCTCACCAGGCACTAAGCCATCGGCATAGCAGTGAAATGGTCGTGATCGACCGCTGGGACTCAGCGCCTGTAGGGCGCTAAATCCGAGATGAATAATCAGGTCATCTGCTCGGTTAATGCCACCGGCAAGTGCCAGATCCACCTCTCCATCCATGAGGCGATCGCAAGCAAGTTTAATGGCATAGAGCGAGGATGCGCAGGCGGCATCAATGGCAAATGATGGTCCGTTAACACCAAGTTCCCTGGCTACCATAGCGATAGGTAATCCTGATGAAAAACGATTGCGAGGGTCAATATTGGCAGCCGTTTCACCGCGTTGTTTTGCCAGCCAAAACTCTTCGACAAATTGGGTATGTGACTCGGATGGATAGGAGAGATTACCTATAATGAAGGCGCTGCGCTCTGGTGCTCGTTGTAAACCGGCATCACTGAGTGTCCGGTGACCACAGGCGAGTAACCAGTGTACGATTGGGTCAAGTCTATGCAGATCAGGAATGCTGGTGCTATTGTATTGGTCTGCAAACTCAGTCACATAACCACCATAGTCACAGGCGAGAACCCCTGACTTCAAAGATACGCTTTTTTGTGTATCGAGTCGCCAACGGCCTGGCGGAACAGCACCGATCACCACCTGCCCATGATGGATTAGCTCCCACAACTCATTGGGGGTTTGTGCACCAGGCAGCACGCAAGCTCGTCCGACTATAGCAATGGGTTCCATCTTATACACTCTCAGCTCTAGTCAAAGATGTATTGGTGGCATAGAACTCAACATTATGGATTTCAGCGATCACCCGCTCTTCGGTATCGCTCAGGATAAAATCGAAATCGACCCGTTTGTGATCTTTTGCGGTAGCACGAAAGGTACAGCAAAGTTCTGACGTCGGGTCAACCATATGATGTAACCGAATGGTACTGATCCGCTGTGGTAACGCTCCACCCCCAGTGTGCCACTGCGACCACAAAAAACCCAGCTGCAGGGCACCGTCGAGTTGTGCTGGATGTAGCCTGTTAAAATTTGGCTGCCAGGCAAGGGAGGTCGCTGGAGCAATAAGCGCCTTGCCACCAGTGGCAGATATACCTTCGAGCTTGGTCAGACTATGAAATAAAGGACCGTGAAATAGGATATGTTGGTAGCTCTCGTCAACCGACCAGGGCCAAGGCTCGAAAACACCCTGACTCCAGAGAGGCGCCATATTGTCTGTTCCTTTTTCAGTTGTGGCAACGGCTCTGTAGCGCTCACGACCCTGATGGTCAAGGAATGTGATCAAGAGATTGCCAGAGGTAAGGGCGCCTGAGGTTTTGACCGTGAGTAATGGTGGCTCATCGTCTGGGCTGAATGTCACACCGGAGAGAACAGCAAGGTCAGAAATGGTTAGACAGCCAACTATACCTGAGCTTTGCGATTCAGCGATCTGCATAGACCAGTTGGCGATTTGTGCCACAGGTAGCACGTAACGCCCTTGAATCATATGGTCAGCAAGCTGTGGCATGGTGATCGGATCAAGCCTAAGCGCCATGAGAGTGTCCAGCTCTGGCACTATCCAGTCAGAGAGGACCAACCGCTCAACAGAGCCATTTTCCTGTTCCAGTTCGTCAATAAATAGTTGCGTGCCTGCCGTTGTCGGAATGAGCGAAATAGCCTGTTTTTCAAAGTAGGCTTTGAGTGACGCATCGACCATGCCGCCGTCCCATGGTCCCCAGTTGAAGGAACGCACCCGACACTCTTTACTGCGTTGCTGTGCCTCTACTGCCGCAACCTTATTAAGCACTTCATTGGCGGCAGCGTAGGCTGCCTGGCCAACATTACCGGTGCGTGCCGCAATCGAAGAGAAGCAGGCGATGAACCGCAGTGGGTCATCAGAGGTCGCGTCAAGGAGCGCAGCAAAACCATCAACCTTGGTATTAAAGACCCGCATGAATTGCTCACTACTCAGGTCTGTAATACGCTTATCCGCCAGAACACCGGCACCATGTACAAGGCCAGCAATCGGCCCCCATTCTTGTCGCGCCCTCGCTAGGGCTTTTCCTATACCCTCCCGATCGGTGACATCGACTGCCTCGTATATCACTTCAATGCCTTCGGCCTTAAGTTCAGAAAGGGTGTGGTGTAGTTCTGCTGTTGCAATGAGAGCATCCACCTGTTTACGCAATGTTGTGAGTTTTCTGGCAATGCCCTGCTGTTTTGCTTGTGCAGCGAGCGCTTTGAGCAATAGTGCTGGGTCGCTTGTCTTGGGTAGATCCGATGGCCATTGATCAAGGGTGGAACGTCCGAGCAGCAACAGCCGCACCTGCCAAGCCTTGCTCATCGCAACGACGCTTCGAGCGGTGACACCTCGGCCACCACCGGAAACAACCACCACAGAGCCAGGTGGTACAGGTGGAGAGGTATTGTCGCTCACAACACAGGGCTCAACCGTCACTACCTGACGTTCTCCTGTCGCTGAAAAACCAACTTCTAGCTCTGGTCCGCCACTGAGTAATTCATTTACTATGAGACTTGCTGCCTTGTCTGGATTGGCCACATCGATGGCTTTGATCGATGCGCCTGGCCACTCCTGAGCTGCCGTTTTTGTGATCGCTGCTATACCAGCTCCCCAGGCTCCGTTGCCAGGATCGGCACTCAGTCCAAAATCACCACCAGTTGACTGTATGGTGACGAAAAGGCGCTCACTTGACTTGGGATGTCTCGCCACAGTTTTGGCGATTTTAAGCGCTTTCAGATGTACTGACAGACTGGTGCTTGATGAGAGTTCGTCGGCAAGCGCTGTCAGTGAGATAACGGCGGCTGCTGTCTCCGGCAGCTCAGAGACAATCTGGCAAAGGATCTGGTGAGTCTGAAAAATCCCGGCAATAGCAAGCGCAAGACTTGGATGCTCGTTGGTGATATAGACCATAGAACTGGTTGTGAGGGCATGCAGGGTAAAGCCGGAACTGGCTTTGGCTATTATCTTTGGCTGCTGACGCTGTAGATTGTTTGATGGCACAGATAGCTTGGTATCCAAGGCAGTGGCGGCTTGACTCTCGGGTTGGGCATCAGGCTGCTCAGCTATTGAAGCTTCCTTGCCTGACGCTTGGGCCAGATAGTCCACAATATTTCCCAAGGTTCTTAGCTGCACCAACTCTCCAGGGGATATCTCAGGCAGGCCTGGAAGGCGCTCCTGCAGTGCTGAAAGAATCTCTACCTGCTTGATCGAATCGATACCCAGTTCGGCCTCAAGCTCCTGGGTGAGACCAAGCATCTCGCTTGGATAGCCGGTTTTATCGGCAACAACGGCTAGTACTACCGCTTGAACATCCGTCTCAGTGTGGCTAGCTGTCATCGATTGTTCGGATATGATCTCATTTGTACTGATCTGGTTGCGCTGCCACTCGCTAGCAAGCTTTGATTCAATATCACGCAGGGTCCTTAAAGAGGAGAGTTCGGCTGGCATGATCTCTGGTAGATTTGGTAACTGTTCCTGGATAGCGGATAGAATTTCAACCTGCTTGATCGAGTCAATACCGAGGCCAGCTTCTAGATCTACGTCAAAATCCAACATTTCTGGTGGATAACCTGTCTTATCAGCGACAATCGCGAGTATGGTGGCTTGTAGATCGACCGCTTGGGAGGATGGTGGCATTGGTTCAGTGACTGGCGCTAGCGTGCTGGGTGCGATCGCGTCTGCCTGAGCGGTGGTCTGTGCTGTCTTTTCCTGCTTAGGTGGGTCCATTAACATGGCCCCATCTGTTTCAAGGGTTTCTTGAAAGGCCAATGGCGCAGCCTGTGCTGCAAGCATGGCTGACTGGGCATCGTCAATTTGCGCACGACCTGTGAGGTGCGTCATCGAATCGAAGGCCATGGTCAAAAATGAGCGATGGCTCTCGGCCATCAGTTCCTGATACTGCCGATGAGTCTCCAGTGTCTCTCGTTGAAACTGCATCATAGTCTCAAGCTCAACAGCCGTCTCAGCATGTCCTGGTCTCAAGCTAGGTGCAGGGCTATCTGCCGACACTTGTGGTTCCGGATTAGCGATGGGCAAGGCGCCTGCTCCCTCTGCAGGTGGATATGGACGAGCGTAGTTGGCGCCAGTAATGAGCACAGCGTGGTTTGGTACTTGCTTGGGCAGCTCCGGTTCAGCGTAGTCAGCGAAAAGCGCTTTCATATCAAGTGATCTGCCATTGGCACATAGCTGCCCGATGCCGCGCCAGAAAGGCCGTAGACTATTGCAGTTTGGTTCATCCAGAGCTATTGCTTCGCATGAGCGCCCCTTAATGCAACGATTGACCAGATTGGTCAGTACCTTGCCAGGCCCTACCTCAACGAAGGTCTGCACGCCCTCTTCCAGCATGCGTTCGATCATCTCTCGAAAGCGAACGGGTTTGCCAAGCTGATCGGCGAGGATGCGTCTCACCGCCACTTGCTCTGAGGGGTAGGGTTCAGCATGACTATTGCCGTAGATTGGTATAGTGGGAACCTCAAGTGGTAGCTGCTTGAGATAGTCATGAAAGGGGGTACAGCTTGCTGCAACCATCGATGAGTGGAAGGCACTTGCCAGTGGTAGTCTGACACAATTTAAGCTGGCGGCACTCAGCATCGCATGGGCTGTGGCGATGGACTCTTCAGGGCCCGCGAGCACCACCTGATCTGGTGCGTTGTCATTGGCAATAACCAGATCGAGTGCATCAAGATCAAGCACCTCTCCTACTCGAGCGGCATGGGTGGATACAGCCAGCATAGCCCCTGATGTGTGCTTGGCCGCCTCGGCCATCAGTTCACCACGCTTTTTTGCCACTGGCAGCAGTTGCGTCTTATCGAACACAGCGGCAGCGGCGAGTGCCGTGATCTCACCAAAGCTGTGACCAGCCACCATATCTGGTTTCAGCCCTATGCGATCTAGCAGAGCGAGCTGCGCTAGGCTGGTGTTGGCAATGGCCGGTTGAGCCTGCTGCATCTGCTGAAGTTGCTGTTCCTGAGCCTTACGTTCGTCAGCGGTAAATGCGGGTGATGGAAAGACCGTCTTGTGAAGTGGATCGCAAGCCAGTTCAGGCAAGGTCGCAGCCACATCCCACACCATTCTGGCCTCTTCGAAGGCAATGGCAAGCGGACTTCCCATGCCAACATACTGGCTGCCTTGCCCTGGAAAGAGAAAGGCGAGTTTGCCCTCTTCCGGCTCACCGAGCCGTAGGCTAATGTCTGGATGGATGAGATCTGCCACCTTATCCTGCTCAAGCGCCACAGCAACTTGCTCGGCCAAACGGAAAAACTCGTCGATGTTGGCTGAAACAATAGCGAGTCGAGCCATAGCATTAGCTTTAAAGCCCTCTGCACCTTCAAATGCAAGGCGAGCAAGAGAGGTCCCTTCGTGCGCTCTTTGAACTGTGAGCCTCACTTCCTTGGCAAGAGCGCTTGGGCTATTGGCGGATATCAATACCAGCTCTTCAGGCAGTGCACGCAACCGAGGTGGCCGTACACCTGAGCCTTTGTACTCTTCGAGCGCGACGTGAAAATTGCTGCCGCCGAAACCAAAGGCGCTAACCGATGCCCGGCGCGGCGTGGCAGCTGCGTGGATCCAGGGGCGTGTCAGAGTGTTTAAATAGAAAGGGCTCTCCTCAATCATCAAAGCCGAGTTGGGTTGTTCTACCTTTAGCGTGGGTGGCAGCACCCTATGATGTAAAGCCAGTATGGTCTTGATAAGGCCAGCGGTACCGGCCGCTGCTTTGGTGTGGCCAAATTGCGATTTGATAGATCCAAGCGCACACCACTGCTTTTGCTCAGGTGCCTCTGGAGCAAATACAGAGCGAAGACTACTGAACTCTGCGACATCCCCAGCCTTGGTGGCTGTACCATGCGCTTCAACCAGTTCCACCAAAGCCGGGCTGTAGCCCGCCTTGGCATAGGCGCGATTCAATGCCTTGGCCTGTCCTTCTGGTCGCGGTGCATACACACTGGAGGCCTTACCGTCCGAGGAGGAGCCGAGACCACGAATGACGGCGTAGATCGCATCGCCATCTCTCTCGGCGTCTTCAAGCCGACGCAGGGCGAGCATACCGACACCCTCGCCAATAATGGTGCCATCTGCCCTGTCGGAAAAGGGGCGACAGTCGTTGGTCTGCGAGATGGCTGGCGTTTTTGAGAAACACATGTACATTAAAATGTCGTTAAGCATATCGACACCACCCGCGATAACCATATCGCTATCACCAAGATAGAGCTCATGTAGACCTGCTTGCAGGGCTGACAGCGAGCTTGCGCAAGCTGCATCTGTTACAAAATTGGATCCACCAAGATCGAGCCGGTTGGCAATGCGGCCGGCAACAACGTTACCGAGTAGACCTGGAAAGGTATTCTCCTGCCAAGGCACATAGTGGTCAGCGATACGCTGACAGATATCGAGTACCTGTGATTCAGGCAACCCAGCTTCACGTAGCGCCTTACGCCAGATTGGTTGTTGTAGCCTAGCGCCCATCTCGATCGCCAACTCGGTCGTCGATGCCACACCCAAGATCACACTGATACGATCTGGATCGACTACCCCTTTGCGTCCGCGAGCAGCATCATCGAGTACCCGCTTAGCAGCAATGAGGGCTAAAAGCTGGGCGGTGTCGGTTGCTGGAATGGCATTCGGTTGAATGCCGAAGGCGATAGGATCGAAGGCGATGGGATCTAAAAAGGCGCCACGTTTGCAGTAGGTCTTGTCGGGAGTATTGGGGTCCGGGTCGTAATAGTCTTCGATCAGCCAATGGCTAGGCGGTACATCTCGAATACGGTCACGGGCCTCCAGTACATCACGCCAAAACCCGGTTACATCTTCACTGCCGGGAAAGAGTGTACTGAGACCAATAATAGCTACTGGGAGTGAAGTCCTTTTTGAATCTGTCACTGAAGGTTCCTGTGTGTTCTATTTTTATATTTAGCGCATGCGCCGGGGACGAAAGTCATATGCACTGCTTGGAACTGACACACCAGCTAGCCGTAACTGATGAGCACGGGTTATCTGCGCAGCACCTTCCAGCAGATTGAGTCCAATTTGGACCACGCTGCGTTGCTCGGATAGTTCCAGGAAGCTACCTCGAACCCATTGATTGAAGCCGCCCACGACTGGGCCGCACCAGATTTGGTAGTCGTGGCGTCGCTCGATGACCCCTTGGCGGGCCCACTCAGACGCCATAAAAAGATACCAACGAAATACCAGTGCCATCTTATGATGTGGGTCGTGCTCGGCGCGTTCAAGCTCTGTTGGATTGGCTTTGCTAAAATGAGCTACGGTATTGATCCAGATCTGCTCGATCGGCTGGCCGAACAGATTTGACTCAAGCTCTTCGCGTTCCCGAGCGGGTATATCATCAAGATTCTGATAGCGGCGGTATAGGTCGTAGAGACGCTGAGCTCGCTGAGCGAAGAGAGTGCCACGCTTGAGCACCTGCACCTTGACCCCCCTTTCAAACATGTCGGCAGCTGGTGCCATGGCGATGTCAGTTGCCTTGGCCTCTGCAAGCAGTGAACGAGCATCGGTAGACAAGCCCGATTCCAGAGCGCACTGATTGATCGATCCAGTAACAACATAGTCAGCCCCCAATGCGAAAGCCGCCGCTATGGCAACGGGAGTGCCAAGGCCGCCTGCAGCGCCAATTCGAGGGTGTGTAGCGTATTTATGTGTGAGGCTGATTTCGTGGGCCATGGATGCGATAAGCGGCAATAGAACGGTTAGCGGGCGATTATCGGTATGCCCACCTGAATCAGCTTCAACCGTTACTTGCTCCGCTACTGACAATTGAGCCGCGAGCTGGGCCTCTTCGGTTGAGAGCTTACCACTGCCTACCAGATCACAAAGAATAGCCTCCGGTGGAGGCAAAATAAATTGCTTGGCTACCTCTGCTCGGGAGATCTTGGCAAAGAGCTGTAGAGGTCGCTCTATGGTGCCATCCCTGCGACGCTTCAGCCCTTTAGCCGAGAGCAATACAATGGCTGGAGATAGCCGCATAAAAGCAGAGGCAGAGACAACACTGAGATGGCGCTTAATTGCCAGCTCCGCAAAAGCCATTTCGGCAGCTAGGTCTTGCGGCGAGTGAATCAGGTTCACCCCCCAGTTTCGCGCTGTAGGCCCAAGTTGTGCACGGATTTGGCCAATGGCGGTATCGGTCTCATCGATTCGCAGACCAGCGCTTCCAAAAAAAGCCAGCATTCCAGCGGCAGCAGCACTCGCTACCATTTGGGCGCTAGAGATACCGCGAGCCATCTCACCGACTACGTAGGGAAAGCGGCCACCAAAGGCTGAAATAAAATCGTGACTTCCAAGCCATTCTGGGTAGATAGGAGGTAAAACCCCGATAAGTTTGCCCTGGTGTTTAGACCGCATGGGGACGGTGCCTTCCTGCAGCACTTCTGCCATTATAGTGCCACTGGGCATTCTTACGGTGGCCACTGGTGATCGGATATTGGCTACGGCATCATCTACACTGCCTTGTTGGTCTGAGAAATTTCTTGAAATAATTTTTTTACCTTCAAGTTACACTAGCGGGTTAGGTTAGCGTAGAAGAAACGATCAGGCAATAAGGTGTAGCTGTAGGATATGACTGATATCACAGACACTGTGATGTGAGATAGGTTCGAGTAGATTAGATAAGGATGAACTTAAGTAAAGTAGACTCCGAATTCAATGTGGAGATAGAACTTGAGGCTTGGATGGGGACGGCGATTATTCTAAACAAAGATCAGTTGGGCCGTGCGCAATTCATGCTGTAGTGTAACGCAAGTTTCAGAGTTTACCATGAAACCTGAAATCCACAGTTAATATAGCTGAATTTGAACTTCGAAATTTGAGTTACAACACCCTCCTATAGCGGAGAAAGTTTATAACACAGATTTTTTATCTCTATTCAACTGACTTAAATGTTGATAGAGGCGCTTTAATAGTCCCCTGTCGGGCACTGTGCCATTGCCTGATATTAAAGTTTCCGGATTCGGGGCTGCTTGTATTTTGGTGGGTGGCCTTATCTCAGAATGAGTGAATGGTGTGCGGTCTAGAATATCTATCTCTTCGCAAGCGTTGCAGAAGTCAATGACAGTATTGATATTCACACCTGAGCCATAAGCAATAGCGTTTAAGTCTTGCGGCTCTTTGGCTATCATGAACTCAGCAATTGCCTTGTAATCTGAGTGATTTGGAATGATATCGAAATTGGGCTTAGACATTAGGGCTAGTCTATCGTTTGGATGGTTATTCTCCTTCAATCTACCCTCTGATCCATAAAGTGTTGCAAGATAGTAAAGCAGCCAAAGTGGTTGAATAATCTGATTGTCTGTCTGCTCCAGTGGCTGCTCCTGCTCTCCAGGTTCCAGCAGTTCATGGATTGAAAATCCAGTGGCTTGAGCAGTGAATAAATTCGAAGAGAGTCTGCGATTCGAATCATAGGAAAATAGTTGTTGCTTTGGATATACCCTGATAGGTGTATAAATACGGTGTGTTATTTTAGTTGGTCGTCCTAAGAAGATAGGCTTTCTGAGTAATCCAAGTAATCGATCCTCTTCAATAAATCGCCCTGTTGAAATATCTATTATGTTTTTAATTTCGGTGTTACTAGGTTTACTTGGCACTATTTTTGTTTGATAACTAATAGCTTGCTGATTGCTTTGTTCTTGATTATCTTTGGTTGATTGAGATGAGGAAAAAGAATAACTTTCAGATTGTGTTGCAGTCTTGCTGATCACCTTTTTCTTTAGAGGAACGCTAGAGCGCGGCACCTTATTGAGTTCCTCATGCTGTTCCTTAATGGGTGGTAAAGTCTGTGCTGTTTCTGTAAGTACTTTTTCAATCTTAAGCAGTAGAGTCGTGAGTTTAGAGTAGGTGATTGGCTTTTTCAGTGTGTAGGAAAAAGAGTTGTTTTTTAACTCGCCAGAGTGGCAGCCAATTAGAATTGGTCTAATATTATTTTTTGTAGGTTTATTGATAATATATTCTGATGTGAATTTTTTGCGGTCTGAGTTTACAAGAGTGACATCCGATTCCTTATCACCAACAAATAACCATTCTGCGGTATCGAACCCTGAGGACATTTCTACCGTAGTGCGAAGAAAGAGGGCTTCTCTATTATCGAAACCGACTGCTGATATTCTGTAAGCAGGCATAATGTAAAACGCAATGCGCCTTTTCTCTAAGGAACCCACTCTATATACTATCAGCTACCAATTTAAAATGAAATTGTCACTGATCATGATAAATACGATGATTTCAGTTATGGATTGTTTGGAAAATGCGGGACGACTCACGGCGGCTGATTATCGTCGAGCAACATTATATTTGGGCCTTTTGTGATAAAGGCTCTTTGCCAAAGTTACGAAGCTAAAAAATATGTTCAGGGCGAGCATGTCAATCACTCACCCGCATTCTCCAAGTTGCTATGCGGCTCCGCAACTGGGCGATATCATCCATAATCACATAGAGACTCGGCACTAGTACCAAAGTAATGGCTGTTGCGACGAGAATCCCATACCCGAGAGAAATAGCCATCGGAATCATGAAGCGGGCTTGTCGGGAGGTTTCAAAAATCATCGGTGCAAGACCGCCAAATGTGGTTACTGTCGTCAATAGAATCGGTCGGAAACGCCGTACTCCGGCTGCGACCATAGCCTCAAATGCTGTCATGCCTTCCTGACGACGGGCGTTGGCGTAATCGATCATTACCAAGGCATCATTCACCACCACGCCACCCAAGGCGATCATGCCCATAACACTGATCATGCTCAGGTTATACCCCATCAGCAGATGCCCCAGAATCGCTCCAACAGCACCGAAGGGTATGGCGCTCATGACGATCATCGGCTGGATATAGCTGCGAAAAGGAATTGCCAGTAGAGCATAGATGACGATCAAGGCACCGCTAACACTGATAATGAAACTATCTACCGCATCCCGCATACTCGCTTGGCGTCCTTCGAAACTGTAGCTGAGTCCAGGATAGTCACGTAGCAGAGTAGGCAAGAGTTCTGTTTTTACCTCCCTTAGCAATCGAGCGGTCTCGCTGATCGGTTCCACGTTGGCAGTCACAGTAATGTTACGCCGACCGCCTCGACGGCTAATCTTAGTGAATGCTCGGCCTGGCTCAAACTCCGCAACCTGAGCAAGCGGTACATAGCCTCCATCTGGGGTTCGTATCAACAGCTGTTCGAGGTCATGCAATCGGTTGCGTTCATTCTCAGGCAAGCGCACCACTATTTTTACCTCATCATTACCTCGCTGTTGACGCAGGGCTTCGGCGCCATAAAAGGCTGATCTGATCTGACTGCCAATCTCATTGCTAGTAAGCCCCAAGCTGCGCGCTGCGGCGGTCAAACGGAAGTCAAGCTGCCTCTTTCCTGGGGTATAGCCATCATCGACATCTTTGATGTTGGCAAACTGTTCTAAACGCTCTGCTAAGGCGCTACTGGCCAGATCGAGCATAGTGGTATCGCGATGACTCAGCTCTACGCTGATCGAAGCGCCGCTACCTGGTCCTCCCCGATCTGATTCGTAGCGACTCGATTCGGTGCCAGGGATCACTCCGACCTCTTTGCGCCACAACTTGGCCAGTTGAGCCGTACTGATAGGACGTACATCTGGAGATTGCAGATAGGCACGTACAGAGACCTCGTTTTCATCCACTAGGGCAAACGCCCCTTTGCTGAGTCTCTCTCCACCATTTGCTTCAACCACCTTGTCCAGTGCCATTAGGAGACGATCACGCACAGCTTCCACGCGTGTCATCGGTGTACCCACCGGCAGGGTCACGGTGGTGTCAGCACGATCCGACTCTACCTTAGGCATTAGAATGAAGCCCATGCGTCCACTTAGGGGGAGCGACATTACCACCGCTAGAATTGCCAAGGCAGAGGTTATCGTTAAATATCGGTGGTGAACGGCTGTTTGCAGAAAGGGTCCATAATACTTCTCAACAAGATGGCGGAACGCGAGACTGAACCGCTGTTGGCGTTGATGTAGTGCCTCACCCCAGCGACTCTTACGTTCATCACGTACATGGGCAAGATGGGCTGGCAGTATGAATAATGCCTCCAACCACGAGATCAGAAAGACACTGCTCACCACCAGCGGAATTACCGCCCAGATTTTGCCAAAAGATCCAGGTATGAATAGCATTGGCAAAAACGCTACAATGTTTGTAAGGATGCTGAAGCTAATAGGTATAGCAATATCCTGAGCGCCACGGATCGAAGCCTCTAAAAAGCTCATACCCCGCTGACGATATTCGTAGATATTCTCACCAGCAATGATCGCATCATCCACCACGATACCCAGCGCAATGATAAAAGCGAACAGGGAGACCATATTGATCGAGACATCTACATTAGGCAGAAACAGTAAGGCCCCAAGAAAAGCGGTAGGGATGCCGACGGTCACCCAGAATGCCAGTTTAAACTCCAAAAACAGGCTTAGAAAAACCAGCACCAGCAGTAACCCCATAAAACCGTTCTTCATCAGAAGACTGAGGCGCTGTTGATAGATTTCTGATCGATCTCTAAGGATCGCAACTTTAATCTGCGGAGGGAGGTTTTCCACGATTGATGGCAAAGCCTCTTGTACCGCCTCAGAGATGCCTAGCGGCGTCTGTATCCCGACCCGGGAGACGTCGATGCCAATCGCTCGCTGGCCATCGAAGGTTGCCAGTCGATTACTATCGGCAAAACCTTCGCTAACCTCGGCAATATCCCCGAGTCTGAGCATTACGCCACCTTCGCCGTTGATGATTGGTAAGGTGGCAAATTCACGTGCCCACTGACGACGCTCTTTAACCCTTAACAGAATTTCACCGCCCTGGGTTTTAAGGCTGCCACCGGCACGATCAATGGACATGGCGCGTACTGCCTGGGCCACTTCGGTCAAGCTTAGATCATGGGCACGCAGGACCGCTTCAGGGATTGCGATATGTACTTCAAGATCGCGAGCACCTTCGAGATCCACTTGGGTGATATCGGGGCGTTGTAATAACCCCTCTCGCACTTGTTGTGCAGCTTGGTAGAGGGCATGTTCATTGACATCCCCATAGACCTGGATATCAATCACGCCATGCTTATGTATATCGAGAGTAATGCTAGGCCGTTCAGTCTCTTCTGGCAGCGTGGTGATCCGCGCTACCGCCTGTTGCACATCCTGGTAGAGCTTTTGGGGATCAGCGTCCGCGAGCAAATCCAAAGCAATCGAGGCACTGCCTTCAGACGCAGTGGAGCGCACCTCATCAATCCCTTCTAGGCTGCGCACCGCCTCCTCTACTGCCAACACCACGCCCTGCTCTACCTCTTCTGGATTTGAGCCAGGGTAAGAGATTTTCACCGTGATCCGGTCCATTTCAAAAGCAGGAAACACCTCCTGCTGAATTTTGGTGGTCATGAATAGCCCACCTAAAATGAGTACCAGCATCAATAGATTAGCGGTAACTGAATTCCTCGCCATCCATGCGATAGGGCCTTTTTGCCAGGCTTCACTCATGTTCATGGCTGGGTAGTTCCCCGAGCCAGTCGCAATGGCATCCCCTCAACCGCCACTGCCAATTCGCTGGTGACAACGCGATCGCCCGGCTTAAATCCGTTGCGCACAAACACTTGGTTGACACCTCGATAGACCATATGAGGAAGTCGAATCGCGAGCTTGTCTTCACTATCCATAACCCATACTTTATCGTCATCCCTCAGCCAGCCTCTTTCCAGTATCAAGACATTCTGCAACTCCTTCCCCTTGATCTCAGCGCGCACGAAACTACCAATTAGCAGAGGTTGTTGTGTTTGGTCATCCAAAGCGAGTGGGTCAGTAACCTCTACCAGCAGACGAGCCATTCGCCCTTTTTCATCCAGGTCACCGCGTAATCTAATGACGTGACCCTCACGAAAATAGCCTTTATCCCACACCTTATCCTGGTAAAGATTGACCTGTGCACCCGGCGTACTCTTATCAGGCAGATCTATCCAGCGCAGGGTGGCAGCGGGTACTGCCAGTTCCACCCAAAAGGTGTCAGTACCTACTAGCGTTGCGATATTGCCGCCAATGGAAACTCTGGCACCGAGATCGGACTGCCGATCCATAATCAAAGCATTGAAGGGGGCTGTCACACGGGTTCGCGCCAGATCTAGTTTAGCGGCGGCTAATATCGCCTCCGCCGAGGAAACTGTCGCACGGGCCGTCGCCTGCTGCGGTTGACGCAACATCAGGCGGCGTTGTGCAGGAGAAGGCACAGCCTCTTTACCCATTAGCTTAAACTCCTGTTCCGCTATAGCTGACTTACCCTCCTCCAATGACAGATCAGCTTTGGCCTTGACCAGATCGGCACGGCGTTGCTCTAACGCTGATTCGTAATCCGCTTTGTCAATCTGCAACATTAGTGAGCCCTTCTCGACATAAGCTCCAGGTTCGAAATTTTTACCAATTTGCCTAATCTCCCCTGCCACCTGTGCCTGGAGACTAATCTGTCGAGCTGCCTCGACGGTTCCCCAAGCTTCAATGTTCAATGGCACAGTAGTTGGCGTTACCTCAATGGCCTCAACCAGGCGCGCCTCACGAGTTGGTTTACCTCGCTTGGCATGCTTATCCGCATTCATTAAATAGGCCACAGTAATACCCGTCACCAGTATAACGACAAGGAGTGGCAGCACCCTTTTGGCATATTGCAGTAGGGATGGTGCAAGAGTGGTCTGGGTCATTGGGGTTTATCCTCTGAGGTCATGGACCAGCCACCGGCCAAGGAACTGACCAGCGCGATACGATGGCTGATAAGTTCACGTCTGGCGCTCAATTGCTGACGCTCAAGCGATTGACGGGAACGCAATGCATCAAGCACTGAAAGATAGTCTGCATCGCCTTGAAAATAGCGTTGGCGTTCCTGGCTCGCCACTGTTGCCAAGGCCTGCAATTGGGCATTAATGCTGGCCAGATAGCGCCGTTGACCCGTTTCCGCAGTCAGTGCGTTTTCTACTTCGCCGAGTGCTTCGAGCAAGGTCTGGGCATAGTTATTCAAAGTCTCATCGACTACTGCCTGGGTGCGTGCCACTTCGGCGCGTCGCTCTCCACCATCAAACAGGGGGGCACCCAATTGAGCAACGATACTCGCGAGCCACCCATCGAACACCCCGCCACTGGCTCCAGGTGTTGTCAAGGCGGCACTGAGATCAAGTCGAGGATAACGGGCTGTGACAGCGGCAGCAGCGCGGGCATCAGAAGCGCGTAGATGTAGCAGAGCGGCTTGTAGGTCGGGGCGCCGGCGTAGCAGATCAGCTGGTATTCCGGTAGATGGCAAGGGCCCCAATTCTGGGAGGTCGATGTCCGCAGGAAGGGTGTGGGTGCCAGGTACCGAACCCAAGAGAATCTCCAATTGATGTTCCAGCGTGTGCAATCGGGTTTCGGCCTGGGTGTATTCCCCCTTAGTTTGAGCCAAAAGCTGACGCTGGCGATAGAGATCACTGGCGTTAACCTGACCACTCTGGAAGCGAAAATCGATCAGTTTCAATAACTGCCGATTAATTTCAAGCTGGCTGTCGATAAGCCGCAGCTGTGCCCGTTGCTCCACCACCTGATACCAGGTATCCGCAAGGTTGGCAGTGAGACTTAAAGCCGCTGTTCTAAGATCGGCTTCGGAAGCCGAGGCATCCAGGCTCGCGGCGTTAGATGTTGCCTCGACTCTACCCCAGAGATCAAGTTCATAGGCAGCGTAGAGCCCAAGTTGACGCGTTGTCGTCCCCTCTCCCTCTTTGGAATCGGAACGAGTAACATTACCCCTCAAATCGAGGCTTGGTAGTCGTGAAGCCCCCTCCCGCCGTGCTACAGCATTGGCCTGACGCAGGCGTGCCCAAGTGGCGCGCAAAGAGAAATTATTGGATAAGGCCTGTTCAACCAAATGGTTGAGACTTGGGTCAGTAAAGTCCTGCCACCACCGCTCCGATACAGGTTGTTTACCGCCGGGAACAGTGAATTGCTCAGGTGTTTGAAGCGGCAAGTCATCTCGAGAAGGGGGAGTGCTACAGCCAGTCAATAGCATCGTAATAAAGATTACCGGAATGAAAAGAGAGCCGGGAGGATGACAAGATGACAAATCAACACCTATCGAATGGAACAAGTTATGACTGCTTATTATCAAGGCCTATGGGCGAAAGGGAAATATTTATGTTGTAACGTCATGTGACAGCTCAGGGTATTGACATAAATTGACACAAAGCAGACAGTTTTTTGTAGAAAATGTGAAACCTAAGGTCTCATATCTACGCCACCCTAGTGTGGTGCTTCATACAAATTGACGATTATAGAAGCCTGCTCAGGCCAGGAGACAAGGTGCAATGCGCAGGGAATGGCTCGCCCTTTTCAAGCATTGCAACGCAGTATCCTGGCCTGAGCAGGCTTCCCTTCGGGCGAGACGCTAAGCGGTCATCCGCGTTGTTGCGCGCCTTGGAAA
>JARRQF010000064.1:0-23218 GCA_037382065.1 Candidatus Thiodiazotropha sp.
TGGAAAGGGAGAAGCCATTCCCGGCGGCACGCGCCTAGCGGCTAACCGCTTAGCGTCACGCTATCATCGTCAATTTGTATGAAGCACCACACTAGAATGGAGCGGTCAACTGATTTTTTAGGATTAATGGCGGGGAAATCAGTTGATTTCACTATTCTAATAGCAGGTTCCTAACTTTTTTAGGATAATAAATTAATGAATCACTCAACAATTCCCCATTCGCGCCGCCCTGAGATACTATTGCTACTGATGGCGATAGCTGTCCCGCTGAGTTTCGCTACCTGGCAGACACTACTAAATAACTTCGCCATAGAACGCGCCGCCTTTACAGGCCGGGAGATAGGAATACTGCAAAGCCTACGCGAAATCCCTGGTTTTCTTGCATTTGGCACGGTCTTTCTGCTGCTGCTCATCCGCGAGCAAAGGCTCGCCTATCTCTCTCTGACACTGCTGGGTCTCGGCACAGCTCTAACCGGCTTCTTTCCCTCAGTGATGGGGCTCTATGTCACCACGGTCATCATGTCTATCGGCTTTCACTACTACGAAACCCTTCAGACCTCGCTAGCCCTACAGTGGACCGATAAATCGGACACCGCTGAAACCCTGGGACGACTGATAGCTGCTGGCTCTTTTGCCTCGCTTATAACCTTCGGTCTGATCTGGCTGGGGGATGACCTGCTGCAACTAGAGTATCACTGGATCTATCTGGTGATGGGCTGCCTGACCCTGATTATCGCTGCAATTGCCTGGCTTGGCTTTCCTCTGTTCCCTCAAAAAACCGAGCAACACAAGCATATGGTCTTGCGCAAACGCTATTGGCTCTACTATCTCCTGACTTTTATGTCTGGTGCACGACGTCAGATCTTTGTCGTCTTTGCGGGGTTTCTGATGGTGGAAAAGTTCGGCTATAGCATCTCACAGATTGCGCAACTGTTTCTGATCAATGCAGCGATAAATATATATTTTGCGCCACGTATCGGTCGACTGATCAGCCAAATCGGTGAGCGACGAGCCCTGCTTATTGAATATGCTGGACTCATTTTTGTGTTTTTTGGCTACACATTAGTTGAAACTACCTGGGCGGCTGGCACACTCTATGTCATCGACCATCTCTTTTTCGCTATGGCCATTGCACTGAAAACCTACTTTCAGAAGATTGCTGCGGCGGAAGATATTGCCTCTACCTCCGGGGTCAGTTTTTCTATCAATCACATAGCTGCTGTTGTTATCCCAGCCCTATTTGGGCTCATCTGGCTAACCTCCCCCGCCCTTGTATTCTATGCCGGAGCTGGTATGGCGGCCATTTCCCTCCTACTGTCGCTACTGGTTCCTGAATCACCAATGCAAGGCAGAGAGAGCCGACTGAGCTTTTCCACAGCAAATGAAAATTAACCTCTCAAATCGCCCTTTCCCAGGATGATTATGAACTAATTGGGGCAAGTATAGCCCTGAATATTGGCACTATTCATGGGATGGGTAGTGCAATTTATTGAAATTTCGAATATTCTCTGTTGTCTTCGCGTTGCGCAGCATCCTGGGCGTGATAATCAACCCAGGTAGGCACTTCATCAATATCCTTAAGTATGATGGCGTAGCTGGCCTGAGCGACGATTTGAGTAGATACTCATGCCTCGAATTATACAGTTTGATGAAGATAACAGTCAGTGAAATAGTCGTACGATATCTAAAGCGTTTGGGCGTTGATACAATTTTTGGTATGCCTGGTGCCCATGTATTGCCTGTTTATGACGCCCTTTACGATTCAAATATCGAAGCCGTGCTGGCCAAACACGAGCAAGGGGCAGCCTTCATGGCTGGGGGTAACGCAAAATCATCTGGAAAAATTTCCGCCTGTATTGCCACTGCCGGTCCTGGAGCAACCAACCTAATCACTGGCATTGCCAATGCTTATGCCGATAAACTGCCGATACTGATCATAACCGGCGAAACCCCCACATATATCTTTGGCAAGGGCGGCTTGCAAGAGAGCTCAGGAGAAGGGGGGAGCATTGACCAAGTAGCTCTTTTCAGCCATATCACCCGCTATAGCAAATCGATACAGCGAACCGACTATCTGGCACAAGTCCTCACTCAGGCGGCCAAGGCTCTGCTATCACCCAATCCCGGACCGGTCCTTATCAGTATTCCGTTCAATGTACAAAGTGAACTGGTCGATGAAAACATACTGGAAAAATTTACTTTCAGTCTATCAAGGCAACCGTTTACGCAAGACAGCTCATTTTCGGACAGCTTCCTGAAATTGCTAAACCAATCCAAATATCCTGTCATTATCGCCGGTTACGGAGCGATTCGTTCAAAAGCACATCAGGCGGTAACAGAACTCAGCAGACTACTGAAAATCCCTGTGGCATCCAGCTTAAAGGGTAAGGGCATCGTTAATGAGCAATCCAAACTTTCACTTGGCAGCCTCGGTGTCACCTCCAGCGGCATTGCATACCAATATATTGTAGAAAAATCAGACCTACTAATCATTCTTGGAGCAGGTTTCAACGAACGCACCAGCTACTTGTGGGACAAATCCCTGCTGAATAATAAGCGCATTATTCAAATTGACAACGACCCTAATCAGCTGAACAAAGTTTTTGATGCCGAACTCGCAATCTGCGGTGATATCAATTTAACCATTACTTCGTTGTTAAACATCATCAAAAAATGTAGTAATAAACAACAAAATAGCATTAAGAATAGACAAAACATAACCCATTTAAAGCGTGCCGCAAATGGTGACTATACTGCATTTAAGTCCGGTTTTTTTCTGGCTGAAGCCTTCTACAAAAAACTCAGCTTACGATTTCCTGATGAGATAAGGGTATTCGACGATAATATAATATTCGCGCAAAATTTTTATGAAGTATCAGCCCGCAACCACTACTACCCAAACTCCGGCATTTCATCTCTGGGCCATGCCATTCCAGCCGCCATCGGAGCACAGTTCACCCGACAACTGCCAAGTTTTGCCATTCTCGGTGATGGTGGGTTTCAGATGTGTTGTATGGAGATCATGACTGCCGTTAACTACCAAAAGCCGCTCAACATCGTACTTTTCAATAATGGCGCGATGGGACTGATTCGCAAGAACCAATACCAGTTATATCAACAGCGATACATCAACTGTGACTTTACTAACCCAGATTACCACCTTCTCGCTCAATCGTTTGATATCAACTACAAATCGGTGAATAAAATAGCCGACCTGGAGGATCTATTTGAGAACTATGATCTGGTTCATGGCATAAACCTGATCAATATCAATATCGACAAAGACGCCTTCCCCAACTACTCTTCAAAGCGTTAAGCCAGATTGTGAAACTTGAAACATCACTACTCTCCGCTTTCATCAATCAATTCAGTGATCATCATGAGGTGGTCAAACTTAGCAAACAACTTGCTCAATTATCGCATCTACCATCCAAGCAGCGGATATCGGATAAGTTGCCAGACATATATGAAACCGCCGCAACATTTCTTCAACAGGAGATGCAGAGAAGTGACTTCCCTGACGAATTACAGGAGCAGTATTATCAACTATTCCAGGAGATGGAATCTCTTATCGCAAAACTAGGATGTGACACACGCTATAAATTCATCATCGTCATTCCGATTGCAGATCGGCCAAAGCACCTGAAAGACTGCCTCAACACACTACTGACACTATGCCAGAAATTTTCATACGGAGGCATGTCAATCAAACGTTACCATAAAATTAGAGTAGTGATTGCTGATGACAGCAAATACACAACCAATCAACAACAGATAGCTAATACCACACAACACTTCGATCAACTAGGATTAACCTCACTCTATTTCGGCCCAATAGAACAGCTTCAGCAACTTAACCAACTAAAGGATGATGAACGAAACGCCTTAGCTCACATTATTGGGAGTCACGCAGTGACTTCCTTCTACCATAAGGGAGCCTCAATCACTCGCAATATCAGCTATCTTAAACTTAATGAATTATTATCAGAAAGTGAGAAAACACTCATCTGGTTTCTGGACAGTGACCAAGAGTTTCGCGTCAATTGCGGCGAGAGCAATAAGGTCGTCTACGCGATCAACTATTTTCATCAAATCAATCGAATTTTCAATAAAAAGAACACACGCGTATTAACCGGAAAAGTAGTGGGTGACCCACCAGTTTCCCCTGCCGTAATGAGCGCTAATTTTCTTGATGATCTGATTGGTTTTTTATCTTCGATTTCCCAACTCGACCCACACCAATCCTGCCAATTTCACAAACGTACCAAGCGGTATTCAGATGATGCCGCCTACCATGACATGGCCTATCTTTTTGGTTTCAAACCCCATCACCAGGCTTTCTATTATCAATGTCCACTAAGTGCCCCCCATGATCATACTCAGTGTCTTGTAGAGTTTACTGACAAGTTGCATGCCTTCTTTGATGGAGAGCACTCTACCAGAAAGACGCAGTACACCTACCAGCCTATTGATGCTAGCATAAAGCCTGCTCGCACAGTCTATACTGGCAACTATATTCTGACCAAAGAGTCATTGAGCTATTTCATACCATTTGCCACCCTTGGGCTGCGGATGGCAGGACCAGTACTCGGACGCATCCTGCAATCTGAATTAGGAGAAGCGTTTGTCTCTGCCAATCTACCTTTACGTCATAAACGCACCTTACAGAAGTGTGGGACTGCAGAGTTTAGATCAGGTGTTGACCATAACAATCGTCAAATTGACCTGAGCGGCGAGTTTGAGAGGCAATTTTTTGGTGATATCATGCTATTCACGATCCAAGAACTCACCAAACTAGGTTATCCAATTACACCGCTTAGTCATGACTTAATTCAACAGACTATAAGCCAAGTTGCGACATCAATGCTTAATACCTATCAATCAGTGCAGAAACAGACCATTTTAAAAATCAATACTCTTAGCAAAGTGGTCAATAAAGATGGACACTGGTGGCAAAACAACGCTCACTCCACACAAGCATTAACTCATCTAAACCAGTTCTTGGATAATATGCACAATAATTTTGGACAGCACGCCATCGCTTATCGTCGCATCAATACAGCAAGCTATCGAGCGAACCGATGCCAGGAGATTTTTAACGCAATCATAAGTTATGGAGAGGAACGGGCATATTGGTTAGAGATACTTAATAAAAATAATGAACATCTTTGTACTTAACTCCGGCAGGTGTGGCTCGACCAGCTTCATCAAGGCTTGCAAGCACATCAGAAACTTCACCGCATCCCACGAATCGAGAGCCTGCTTCACAGGCAAGGAGCGCCTTAACTATCCAACCAATCATATTGAAGCCGACAACCGGCTATGTTGGTTTCTTGGCCGCCTTGATAAAAAATATGGTAATAATGCCTTCTATATTCACCTATCCCGTGAGCGTCAGTCATGCGCGGAAAGCTTTGTCAAAAGATCAACTTTTGGCATCATGAAAGCTTACAAAGAGGGGATATTACTCGGCGGACAAAATCAACAGAATAGAGAGATTGCTCTCGACTACCTAGACACCATTGAATCCAACATCACACTCTTCCTCAAAGACAAAACCCATCAATCAATTTTTAGGCTTGAACAAGCACAAAGCGATTTCAGAAACTTTTGGCAGAAAATTGGAGCTGAGGGAGATCTGCAAAAAGCACTTGCTGAGTGGCAAATTTCATACAATGCCTCTAACTCTCTACATAGATCCTAAGCCAGAAAGGTTTAACCTAAAAAGATCAGTTGGACAGCGTGAAGCGTGCCATTCACGTTGTAGCGTGATTCACCCAGTAGGTGGCCATAACCACCGAAGCTATTTTCTTTAAAATCAGAAACCTGTTATTAGAATGGAGCGGTCAACTGATTTTTTTAGGATCATACTTACTCCAAAAATTTCACCACGAAGAATATGATCCTTCGTGTTCTTCGAGCCCTTCAGCGACTTTATTTTAACTGCAAGAATAGGTAGAATGTATAGCTCCAACATCATAGGATGTTTGTCTTGAGAATGGAGTCCACTTTAACTATTTAAGGATATATTATGAAATGGAAATCATTAACTGATATTACTAATTTTTTTAAAGTTTACTGGCACTACACAATTATCTTTTTAGGTTTTATTATTCTTTGTTTTTTTCAGGGATGTGGTAACGATTCAAAAGACCGTGAAGAAACACCATCAGCAACGGAACCAGAGTCACCTGAAATTACGATGTCTATTTCTGGGCTATTTGTTAAAAGATATACAATCAGTGATAGTGAATCTAATGATGTACATAGTCATGACATTATTGTTTGGCGAAAAGGTATGCTGAACCCTTGGCAAATGGATCAGCTTTACGATCAAATCGTGCAGTTAGGTTTTTGGGAATGGGACAATGAACAAATTAGATTGGAAATTTCCAATATTCAGGAACCCATTAATGATGTTTCAGGTTTTTCTCTAAGGATTCAGCTTAAAGACAAAGAGAAATCATTTTTTGCAGAGGGTATTTATTCATATTATGAATATAGGAATATCCAATCATTGGAAAACCCTGTCAAAGCATTTGATATACTTAGCGAAATAGAAGCGACAGATGAAATATATATTCCGTCAGAAATAGAGTTAATTGTTCTATCTAGCAACTACGGAAACTACAGAGATTACGAGTATTTGGATAATGATGAAAATCTTTCGACGGTACCGTGGCCCTATGATGATTATCCATTAGATAGACTTAGCTCGACAGATGACTCAAGATTTAGTGTAGAAGGCACCCTGGTAGCATCAATGGTCGAACTTATGAATAGTAACATGTATTTTTCTTATAAAGGGAGAAATTATATAGTCCGTTACCACCCAGTTTTTTAAATTATTATAACTACTCACCCCAGAGCAATTGCACTACAAAGAACCTATTTTCGCGCATAATCCTAAAAAATCAGTTGACCGCTCCATTCTAATAACAGGTATCTGATTTTGAAGAAAATAGCTTCGATGGTTATGGTCACCAACTGGGTGAATCACGCTACAACGTGAATAGCACGCTTGTGGCGGCACATGACGGCGTTGCAACTCCTTGGAATAGCGGGCTATTCCGCGTCATTGCGCGCCGTGCAGGGATGCACAAGTGTCGCGAGCACATGGATGTGCAGGGGCGACCCTTGCCCTGTACCACCACAAGCGCACTCTTCACGCTGTCCAACTGATCTTTTTAGGATGATCGTGGTGTAAGCTGCGCTTACGCTATTTTATATTCCCCTCACCCTGACCCTCTCCCCGTGCGGGAGAGGGCCGGGGTGAGGGGGATCCAATAACCAATGAACTCGCTAAACCTCTCAACCAATAGGTATTACCACGCAGAATCAGGGAACGAGGTAACTCAAGCTTGCTGAGGTTTCGGGGTAATCAAGACAATTATGCCTTCTTATCTACCGTCAACACAGAACAACCACGGGTAGTCTTCCGATATTCATGGCTCAAACCAGAATATTTAGCCAGCCATAAAGCGATAATTTCTTGCTCATCCTGGCGACCTGCATCATCAAGAAAGACCTGGCTTCCATGACTGAGGTTAGGATAAGCGATAGGAATGGCTGGATATCTGGCATTCTTACCAATGAAACCTGACGGACCATCAATCACCAACATATCGATAGTATCTTCGGGGATCTGCGTCGTCGTGTACCATTGATACTCAACTTGATCAAAAGTAACCGATGTGAGTGGGGCATGGATGATTGATGAGTATGCCTGCAATCCATACTGCTCAATATATTTACGTGTATTTTGAGCATACTCCTCGCCATTTTCCAAACTAATGATCCGGCCATTTCCGTTAATCTGGCAACATCTCGCGAGCATCAGGGTCGTTAACCCACTGCTGCACTCCAGTATCAGGGAAGGTTTTAAATCAAAACAGGCATCGACGATAATCTGAATAAAATCTGCTCCAGCAGACCAATGTGGCGTAAAGGGGATTCCTTGATTAAAATCAAGCTGTTGTCTAAGCGAGTCATACTCTTGTACTATGAGTGAATCCATTTGGATAATTATTTATTTCCCCAGCCCTAACACCCAAATTGCAGTAAACTTATTACCTATTGACCATTTCCTGATAGAGTGATGCCATTTTTTCCAAGCGAACATCAGAATCAAAATACTGCCTGATACGCTGCTCCGCCTTATCTAGTTTTTGCCGATAACTTTCAGGTGAGTCTAAAAATGACTTGAGCGCTGAAACAAGCATTTCCTCATTATCAGGTTCAATAAGAGTACCTAGATCATCACTATTGATAACTTCTGATGTACCTCCCACATCTGTTGCAATAACGGGCACCCGCATAAGCATAGATTCCAGAATGACATTAGGAAGCCCTTCAGTCGAAGAGTTTTGCACCACTAAGTCGAGTTCACTATATACAGGCAGCATATCTTCAATAAAACCGAGAAAAGAGATGATCTCTGTAAGTCCCAGCTCTTTAGTCAACTGCCTGAGCTTTTCCTCATCTGGACCAATGCCTATTAATAATAACCTGAAGACATACCCTTCATCGACAAGCTTTTTTACTGCTAAGATCAGGCGTTCCTGCCTCTTCTCCATGCTCAGCCTACCAATTTTCCCAATGAGCGGTATCTTGTTATCAATATTTAAAGAACGGCGAATCGCATCACTATTTGTGATTTTGTATTTACGGGTATCGAGTGTGTTGTGAATGGTTACCAACTTACTGGTGGGGTGATATTTCTTGAATCTCTCTTGAATCTTGTCCGAAACAGCGATCACCGTATTAAAAAAATAGGATAGAAGAAGATTCACAAAAAACATAAATAGTCTTCTTTTTAGACTATTCTCAACCCAACCATGCAGGGTTGCGACTATGGGCAATCGCAACTTTCGCGCAGCAATAAATCCATAAATACTCGACCGAGGATCGTGTGTATGAATGATATCAATAGGAGTCTGCTTGTTTACTTCAAGAACTTGAGCAATGATTGAAAAATCAACCCTTTTAGACTGCTTTATCTCAAGACAATCAACCTCTCGCTCCCTAGCTTTATTGAGATAGTCAGACTCTTTACCTGATTCTGAAACAAAACTGGCGACGATAATTTTTATTCCCCGCGACTTAAGCCCCGAAGCAACCTCAACTACCGTCCTTCCAGGGCCATCGAACCAGGGAGAGTCTCTGATATCCAGAATAACAATTTGTTTATTATGATCGCTCTCATTCATAGCAAATGCTGACAGTGCATGTCATTATTGACGACTTGTCAAACCTTATCTTCATAATCTTAACCTCAGCCATATCAAGCTCTTCCTGAAATGACCTGATGCAGCCCCACTCTCAGAGGATTGTTGCATCGAAATCAATCAATTGACCCTGTCATCTAGGGGTATGATAATGACAGCATTCAGGTATTTGCACAATATTGCAATTCTTCTACTTGAAGTTAAAGCTAAACAATAAAACAGCGCTACCAGATGGCATGCTAGTGTGGTGCTTCATACAAATTGACGATGATAGAAGCCTGCTCAGGCCAGGAGACAAGGCGCAATGCGCAGGGAATGGCTCGCCCTTTTCAAGCATTGCAACGCAGTATCCTGGAAAAGCCACATATTAAGGTAGAAATTACCACAACTCCCAACCATAGCAGGAAAACTCTTTGTCTCATCGCCCCAGGAAAAGATTTGGCCAGAATTTCCTACATGACCCTGGCATCATACAGCGTATTATAGATACCATATCCCCAAAACCAGAGGATAATCTGGTTGAGATCGGCCCTGGACATGGCGCCATTACAGTGGGATTGCTATCACGAGTGGAGCGCATACATGCGATAGAACTGGACCGTGATCTTATCTCACCACTCGCTAAGCGCTGTGCCTCTTTGGGTAACCTGCAGATTCATAACCAGGATGCACTAAAGTTTGATTTCTCGACACTTGCTGAGAACAACACTCCCCTTAGAGTGGTGGGAAATCTACCCTACAATATATCTACTCCCCTGCTGTTTCACTTACTCGATCAATCAAATATCATCCAAGACATGCACTTCATGCTCCAAAAAGAGGTGGTTGAGCGTATGGCAGCTCAGCCAGGTAACAAGGTCTATGGTAGACTTTCGGTTATGTTGCAGGCACGGGCGTCTATCACTGCCCTGTTCAATATCGGACCTGGGGCTTTTAATCCTCCGCCCAAAGTGGAATCTGCATTTGTCCGCTTGCAACCTGCCAATCCGCCCCCATATCAGATCAATGACTGGCCTTTGTTTTGTACAATTGTTAGACAGGCTTTCAGCCAAAGAAGAAAAACCATACGCAACAGCCTATGTAAAACTATTACCGCTGAAGCAATAGAGGCTTTGGGTATCGATCCAGGAATTCGTGCTGAACAATTGTCTGTGGGTGATTTTGCCACGCTTGCCAATCAGACCCGAAAAAACTAACCCATACCATTGATTATTAACAGGTAAATTAATGTCAGAAGAAGAAGCCAACCTTGATGAAGGCGTAGAAATCGTCAGCAATAAACACTTAGCCCGTCCCGGCGAAGTGATGCCGAATCTCATTCATCTTCTGCCTGTATCAGCGCGCCCCTTTTTTCCCGGCCAGGCAGTCCCCCTGTTAATGGATCAGGAGCATTGGGAACGCACCATGGAGAACGTGAGCAGCTCCAGCCACATGCTTCTAGGGGTTGTGCTCTCTGATGCCGAATCTGCTGAATCGGCGACACCTGACACCTTTAAAAAAATTGGCACAGTCTGCCGAGTACATCGGATACAGCGTGCCGAGGGAAGGCTTCAAGTTCTGGTTGAGTGTCTGCAGCGCTTTCGTATCGAGAAAGTCGTTCATACCGAAAACCCATTCACTGCCCGCATCCTCTACCTGCCGGAACCCTCCAGTGACAGCAAAGAGATCAAGCCCTACGCTGTAGCCATCATCAATACAATCAAGGAACTACTGCCTCTTAATCCTCTATATGCTGAAGAGTTGCGTATGTTCCTCGACCGCTTCGGTCCTGACGACCCCTCACACCTGACTGACTTTGCTGCCAGCCTGACCACTTCAGACAAATTTCAGCTGCAATCGGTTCTCGAAACAGTTGAGTTACTACCAAGAATGGAAAAGGTACTGGAGCTACTGCACCGCGAACTTGAAGTAGTCAAAGCCCAAGCTTCAATTCGCAAAACAGTCGAAGAGCGCATGGAGAACCAACAGCGAGAGTTCCTTCTGCGTGAACAGCTTAAGGCCATTCAGCAAGAGCTGGGTATCGAAAAAGATGACCGCACAGCTGAACTCGATAAATTCAGAGAACGCCTTGAAAAGCTCACACTCACCGAACAGGCACAGATCCGAATTGATGAGGAGATGAACAAGCTGGCGGTATTGGAACCCGGTTCACCAGAGTACTCAGTCACACGCAACTACCTGGACTGGATTACCCTACTACCTTGGGGGATTAACTCTGAGGACAAGCTCGATCTACAATACGCCCGAAAAACCCTCGACAAGGACCACTATGGCCTTGAGGATGTTAAAGAGCGCATTTTGGAATTTCTGGCCCTTGGCATCATGAAAGGAGAGATTGCTGGATCAATCATTCTACTGGTAGGTCCACCCGGCGTTGGTAAAACCTCGATAGGCCACTCCATCGCGGAAGCCATGGGTCGCAAATTTTACCGTTTCTCCGTTGGTGGCATCCGTGACGAAGCAGAAATCAAAGGGCATCGCCGCACCTACATCGGAGCCATGCCAGGCAAGTTTATTCAGGCCATGAAGGACGTAGGCACTCAGAACCCCGTGATTATGCTCGATGAGATCGATAAGATAGGTGACTCTTACCATGGCGACCCCGCCTCAGCACTCCTCGAAGTACTCGATCCAGAGCAGAATAGTGATTTCCTCGACCACTACCTTGACCTGCGTTTTGATCTATCTAAGACTCTCTTCATCTGTACGGCCAACCAACTCGATACCATTCCCCGGCCACTCCTAGATCGTATGGAGACCATTTCACTCTCGGGCTATATTGCCAGCGAAAAACTACAGATCGCCCGCAAATACCTTTTCCCAAGGCAACTTAAACGGGCCGGCCTGAAGCGCAACGACATCAAGCTCAATACGCCTTCTCTGCGTGCCATTATCGAAGGTTACGCCCGGGATGCCGGGGTTCGCCGCTTGGAGAAACAGATTGGAAAAATCGTACGCAAAGCGGTTGTAAAAATCCTCGAAGGCAGTAAAAAACCGATTGAGGTCAAAGTCGATGACCTGAAAAGCTACCTTGGAGGACCACTCTTCAAAGACGAACGAAACCTGAGTGGTGCTGGCGTAATCACCGGCCTTGCCTGGACCGCTATGGGAGGCACTACACTCAACATCGAAGCAGTTGCCACCCATGAGTTCAACCGAGGTTTAAAACTCACAGGTCAACTTGGCGATGTAATGCGTGAATCCGCTGAAATTGCCTATGGCTATATTGTTAGCCATACCGAAAAATTTGGAGCGAAGCAGGATTTCTTCAAAAAAGCCTTCATCCACCTTCACGTTCCCGCAGGGGCAACCCCAAAAGATGGCCCATCGGCCGGCATAACAATGGCATCGGCATTACTCTCACTGGCACGCCAGCAACCTGTCCGTAACATTGCCATGACCGGCGAACTAACCCTAACAGGCCAGGTTTTCCCGGTTGGTGGCATCCGAGAGAAAGTCATCGCTGCACGGCGTGCTGGCATTCGAGAATTGATACTTCCTAAAGACAACTGTACCGATTACGAAGAGGTACCTGAGCATATACGAAAGGGCCTGAAGGTACACTTTGCCTCAGTATTCGAGGATGTCATGCCACTGCTGTTTCGAAAAAAATAGCCTCTTAGTTCATATCAGAGATTATTGTGACTACTCCCCGCCCGGCGCAACAAGTTGCTTTGGGCGAGGCTTCTTGCTTCAACGTCCGTAACAATCAACTAAATATTCACTATTCATTTGACTATTTAATAATTTGCTAATATTCTATTGCACCAGATGCACGACATCACTAATCCATGAAGTTTAGATATAACAACTACTGAGGAATATCTCATGTCTAAAATTGTAACAATTGCTGTTGCTATCGCTTTGATCACCGTTTCTGCCACTGCTTCAGCATGGTGGGGTAACCCCTGGAACAACGGCTGGGGTAATAACAATAGCAACGATTTCATGGGTGATGGCTCAGGCGACCTAGACTTCTCTTTCAACATGAGCGGCAGTGGTGCAGGTAACGGTAACGGTCGTGGCTACAATAACTACAACAGCCGTCCTTACTACGGATATGCTCCTTATGGTGCGGCTCCTTATGGTGCAACTCCTTATGGTGCAGCTCCTTATGGCGCTCCAGTTGCTCCTCAGGCTGCAGCTCCAGCTACCAAATAATTGCACTATGCGGTAATTTGTCAGGTTCAACTGATAAAGGGCGGGCTTTTGCCCGCCTTATGCGTAATTATGCAAACCATGCGTAACTTCGCGTAAAATTTGCATCACAACACTTTTGCTCGCGCCTTCCGTTGGCTTTTAAGATGTTGCAAAGCATTTCGTTTTGATTGAGAAGTTTAGCGATCATTGGATCCCCCCTCACCCCGGCCCTCTTCCGTAAGAGGAGAGGGAGTCTACTTTTTGAGCGCATCGTAAACATCAGCTTACTGTGTGGCGCCCAAGGGCTTGTTCACACCAGGGTTCGAACTCCGTATCCCCTCTCCCCTTGGAGGGTGTTGTAAAAGCATGCCGCAAATATTCGCAAAAGTCGTAGGATGTGGTGAGGTACGAACCGCATCATGATTTTCGATCATGTGCCAATATTTGAGTGAGATATTCCATGGTGTTTTTAATAGGTAACTCTTGTTGAATACGCTATAAAATTCGTGATTGCGTAGGATGCGGTGAGCGGTGCGAACCGCATCAATAGTGCGGTGATACACGAACATCCATGATGCGGTTCGTACCTCACCACATCCTACATTTCATCCCTTAATGGTGGGACAGAACCCCATCAGTGAAGTAAAAGCCCTGACAAACAGGGCTTTATGATAAAAATATTTACATTCCTATCTAAGATCAACTCTAAAACGGAATATCATCATCAAAATCATTATCCGGCATTGGTGATGAGGGAGCCGGCGAAGGTGAAGAGGACTGAGGTCGGGCAGCGCCCTGGGATTGAGGTGCATCGAATGAAGCGCTGCCGCCGCCTCGACTGTCAAGCATCTGCATTTCACTGGCGACGATCTCAGTGGTGTAGCGGTCTTGACCATCTTGACCCTGCCACTTGCGGGTGCGCAAACTGCCCTCGATATAGACCTTTGAGCCTTTGCGAAGATACTCGCCGGCGATCTCGCCCAGGCGGTTGAAAAAGACTACCCGGTGCCACTCGGTACGCTCCTGCTGCTCACCGCTGTTTTTATCCTTCCAGCTCTCCGATGTTGCCAGGGTCGCATTGGTAACTGCACCACCACTGGGCATGTAACGGGTCTCTGGGTCCTTACCCAGGTTACCGATCAATATTACTTTATTAATTCCTCGTGCCATCTCTCTCTATCTCCACAGCAGTTTTAAGCTCCTTCCATTGGAGCCCGTGAAAAAGCGTTAGTGTACCTCACACTTGCACAGCATAGCCATCTAGAACCTCTTGGTTGACAATCGATAGATCGACTTTCAGGTAGGCCACTTCATCCTCAGCAATAACCACGACATCAGCAACGCCATTGACTGCCATCAGGTTCGCCACGAGAACACTCACCTCTGACTCGTCCAACTTGCCGATTGGGAGCAGATAGTTACTCAGGTAGTTAGGATCCGACATCCCCCTGGCAACCAGAAACCAGGCTAAGGCCATTCCAGCACACAACAGAAAAACACCTTCATTTTGGTAGTGGGTATGGAACCATCCACCCAGGATACCCCCCAGAAAAGCACCGATGAATTGCGAACTGGAGTAGACACCCATGGCAGTCCCTTTGCGTTCACCTGGGGCTATTTTAGCAATCAACGAGGGGAGGGTCGCCTCAAGTAGGTTGAAAGCAGTAAAGAAGACAAACAACGCCACAACCAGGCCAGTCAGTGTATGGCTGAAGCCATAAAGTATCAGTGACGCCAATCCCAGCGCAGTGATCGCCCCAACAAATACTTGGCGCATACGCCGATTTTTTTCCGCTATGATGATAAATGGCACCATCATCCCCATCGACAGCAGCATCACCGGCAGATAGACCAGCCAGTGTGAAGCCGTCGCCAGACCAAGATCCCGCAATGCCAGAGGGTAAGCCAGAAATATGGCCGTAAGTGACATATGCAGTGTCAGAATTCCGAAATCAAGACGCAGGAGTTCCGGTTCAGTCAAAACCTTTCCGAACTGTTCTGGCATCGCCTCAGCATCACGATGGAAATGACTCTTCTGCGGAGTTGGCACAACAAAGAGTACAACGGCAACACCCATTAAAGACAAAATCGCAGTAAGCCAGAAGATACCCGGCACACCAATCCAGCTATTCAGAATCGGCCCCATGATCAGAGCAACAGCAAATGCGATACCAATACTAACGCCTATGAACGCCATCATCCTCAGGCGCCTCTGTTCGCGGCTGAGGTCTGCCGCCAGAGCCATGATAACTGCAGCAATCGCACCACTGCCCTGCAGAGCGCGACCAAGAATAATGCCATAAATGGTGTCTGCGTTGGCCGCCACCATGCTTCCTGTGGCAAAGATTAGCAATCCTCCCACCAGTACCGGCTTTCGCCCAATCCGGTCAGATAGCATGCCAAAAGGGATCTGCAATAGCGCCTGGGTTAAGCCATAAATGCCGATAGCAATGCCTACCAACTGCGGGGTAACCTCTGGTAGCCCTTCCGCATACAGAGCGAACACAGGCAAGATAAGAAATAGCCCCAACATTCTCAGAGAGAATATTCCGGAGAGTGAGTAGGCAGCGCGCCGCTCAATCGCGTTCAATCCGTTACTATTCACCTGTTTGCTTGACATAAATTAAGTCACTTTGCCAGTCTAAGAAAAGAGAGCGTATAGTATCAGGTTGTCTCAATTCAATGCAGCACAACCACAATAATACTATGGATACCATTAGCATCCGCGGTGCTCGCACCCACAATCTACAGAATATCGACCTTGATCTGCCTCGGGACAAATTAATCGTATTCACTGGGCTTTCAGGCTCAGGAAAATCTTCTTTGGCCTTCGACACCATCTATGCCGAGGGGCAACGTCGCTATGTGGAGTCGCTTTCGGCCTACGCTAGGCAGTTTCTCTCTTTAATGGAAAAACCAGATGTGGATCACATAGAGGGGCTCTCTCCGGCCATCTCAATCGAGCAGAAAACCACATCACACAACCCTCGTTCAACGGTCGGGACAATCACCGAGATTTATGACTATCTTCGCCTGCTGTTTGCCCGGGTCGGAACGCCGCGCTGCCCTGATCACAATACGACACTGGAAGCACAGAGCGTCAGTCAGATGGTGGATCTGGTACTGGCACTGCCAGAGGGAGAGCGATTAATGCTATTGGCACCGGTGGTGCAGGAGCGTAAGGGTGAGCACCATAAACTTCTTCAGGAGTTACACGCACAAGGCTACATCCGTGCCCGAATCGATGGTGAGGTCTGCGAACTCGACAACACCCCAAGCCTGGAATTACACAAGAAACACAATATCGAAGTAGTAGTGGACCGCTTCAAGGTTCGCAGCGACTTGGCAACACGACTGGCTGAGTCTTTTGAGACCGCACTTAACCTGGCCGACGGGCTGGTACGTGTCGCATGGATGGATAACAGTCAACCGGAAATGATCTTCTCTTCTCGATTTGCCTGCCCCCACTGCGGTTACAGTCTTTCTGAACTGGAACCCAGGCTCTTTTCATTCAATAACCCGGTGGGTGCCTGCCCAACCTGTGATGGACTGGGAGTTGAACAGTTTTTTGATCCAGAGAAAGTGGTCGCCAACCCTGACATCTCCCTAGCTGGCGGAGCCGTAAGAAGCTGGGACAGACGCAATGCTTACTATTTTCAGATGATCACCTCTCTCGGTCGACATCTCGATTTCGACCCAGAAATACCCTGGAAAAAATTGCGCAAAAAAGTGCAGAAAACAATCCTGTATGGCAGTGGAACGGAGGAGATCGAGTTTAGCTATTACAACGAAAGAGGTCGCTCGGTAAAGAAAAGCCACCCCTTCGAGGGAATTATTCCCAATATGAAGCGCCGCTACCATGAGACAGACTCCAATGCGGTACGCGAAGAGCTATCACGCTACATCTCCAGCCAACCCTGCCCCGACTGCGGCGGCACACGGTTGACCCAGGCGGCACGCCATGTATTCATCAAAGAGTATACCCTGCCTGAAGTTTCAAGGATGCCCATTGGGCAGGCACAAAAAAACCTGAAATCACTCAAATTGACGGGTAAACAGGGAAAAATTGCAGCAAAAATCATTAAGGAGATCGACCAACGCTTGCACTTTCTGGTTAACGTAGGCCTCGACTACCTAACCCTTGATCGCAGTGCTGATACGCTATCTGGTGGTGAAGCCCAGCGAATCCGTCTCGCCAGTCAGATAGGTGCGGGTCTGGTCGGCGTCATGTATGTGCTAGATGAACCCTCAATCGGCCTACATCAGCGAGATAACCAACGCCTACTCGACACCCTGATCTATCTGAGAGACCTGGGCAATACGGTAATCGTCGTGGAACACGATGAAGAGGCGATACGTATCGCCGATCATGTGGTGGATATCGGCCCTGGTGCCGGGATACATGGTGGGCACATTATCGCCCAGGGGAGTGCCGCGCAGATTGCCAAATGTAAGGGGTCACTAACCGGAGAATATCTGAGTGGAAAGCGGCGCATCGAAATTCCAGAACGAACCACCGAAATCGACCTGGATCATACCCTGTCATTACTTGGAGCAACGGGTAACAACCTAAAGGGTGTCGATCTGGCTATTCCGATTGGCAGCTTCTGCTGTATCACGGGGGTTTCGGGTTCTGGCAAATCGACTCTGATAAACGACACACTCTACCCGATCTGTGCTGCCACACTGAACAAAGCCAACACCTCCCCGGCACCCTACACGGAAATACGTGGCCTGGAACAATTCGATAAGGTAGTGGAGATTGACCAAAGTCCGATCGGCCGCACGCCCCGCTCCAACCCCGCCACCTATACAGGCCTCTTCACACCGATTCGAGAACTCTTTTCCAACACCCATGAGGCTCGCTCTCGCGGATACTCACCAGGGCGCTTCAGCTTTAATGTAAAAGGTGGTCGTTGTGAATCCTGTAATGGCGACGGCGTAATAAAGGTCGAAATGCATTTCCTACCCGATATCTATGTCCAGTGTGACGTCTGCAAGGGCAAACGCTACAACCGTGAGACCTTGGAGATACGTTACAAAGGCAAAACTATTGATGAGGTGCTTGCCATGACAGTGGAGGTAGCCTTGGAGTTCTTCGATGCCATTCCGACACTCAAGCGCAAACTTCAAACACTAATGGATGTCGGTCTCTCCTATATTTCACTAGGACAGAACGCCACCACTCTCTCTGGGGGAGAGGCACAGCGAGTCAAGCTCTCCCGAGAGCTGTCAAAGCGGGATACAGGCAACACTCTCTATATCCTTGACGAACCGACAACCGGTCTACACTTTCATGATATCAACCACCTGCTGGAGGTCCTACATCGGTTGCGTAACCATGGCAATACAGTGGTGGTTATTGAGCATAATCTGGATGTCATTAAAACCGCAGACTGGATCATAGACCTGGGTCCTGAAGGTGGAGACCGTGGTGGCGAGATCATTGCCCAGGGTACTCCGCAGCAACTGATGAAAGCCCGTAGGTCTCACACCGGGCGGTTTCTAAAAAAACTCAGCCAATAACAGAAGAGAACATTATGGCTAAACAGTATGACCTAATTGCAATCGGCGCTGGCAGCGGCGGACTCTCCGTTGCGGAACGTGGCGCAAAGTATGGTGCGAAATGCGCTGTCATTGAAGCCAAAAAACTAGGGGGAACCTGTGTCAACCTGGGGTGTGTACCAAAAAAGGTGATGTGGTACGGCGCCAGCATCGCCCATACCCTGCAAGATGCTCCAGACTATGGATTCGATATTGAGCGTAAAGGATTCTCATGGGAAAAGCTGAAACAGGGCCGTGATAACTACATCGCCGATATCAACAACTGGTATCACACCTATCTCAAAGACTCCGATATCGATGAAATCTCCGGCTACGCTAAATTCGTCGACGCCAATACCCTGGAGGTGGATGGCAAACGGATCAGTGCCAAACATATCGTCATCGCTCCAGGCTCCTACCCCGTCGTGCCCCAAATACCGGGGGCGGAATATGGTGTCACATCGGATGGTTTTTTTGCCTGGGACGCTTTACCGGAACGTGTCGCTGTCATCGGCAGTGGCTACATCGCTGTGGAGATCGCCGGCCTGCTCAATGCTTTGGGTGCGAATGTCACCATGCTGCTCCGGCGGGAACATCTGCTGCGCCCCTTCGACGCCATGCTACGCGAGTGTCTCATGGAAGAGATGATCGATGCTGGGGTTAATATTGTCACCTCATCCCAGATTGGCGAGGTGATAAAACAACCGGACGAGAGTCTGAATCTGATCTGTGCCGATAGCGGGCAGCTTATCGGCCAGTTTGACCAACTACTCTGGGCTATCGGCCGAGCACCTGCTACCACGGGAATGGCGCTAGACAATGCTGGCATTGTCATCAACGAAGCAGGCTATATACCTACCGATGAGTTCCAAAACACCAATATTCCGAATATCTATGCCATTGGCGACGTGACAGGAGAAGCCCAACTGACTCCCGTGGCAATCGCTGCTGGACGGCGCTTGGCTGATCGCCTGTTTGGCGGCATGAAAGAGCGCAAACTTGACTACGACCTTATTCCGACCGTAGTCTTCACACACCCACCTATCGCCACGGTGGGATTAACAGAGAGCGAGGCACGAGAAATCCATGGCAGCGCGGTGAAGATCTACCAGTCTCGATTCACCCCTATGTACCACGCCTTTACTCAACACCAAAGCAAAATGGCAATGAAGCTCATCACAGTAGGTGCAAAGGAGAAGGTCGTCGGCTGTCACGTCATCGGTATGGGGGCCGATGAGATGCTACAGGGCTTTGCTGTTGCAATGAGGATGGGAGCAACCAAACAGGATTTCGACGATACCATCGCGATTCACCCCAGTGCAGCTGAAGAGCTGGTCACTATGCGTTGAATCTAGATTTATTAACACTCTTGCCCCTAAAAGAAGGGGACTCCTACAGCACTCAGGCTGCGATCGTCTGAGTCGTTTCGGTGGGCTCTTAGCCCGCTCCTACAGCAGGGGAAGTATCTGCACACGCTAACCAGACGTGCCCGCCCTTACTTTTATTCCGCAAATACGTGAACCACTTCAAACAAAATCCAATATCAGCTCTTGCCTACATTATATCCTTCTATATTCGTAGATAATTGAACGGCTATCAGTAGCCATTCGATTATCAATGAATTAGAAAATAGCGTTATATATCAAGGTGATACAATGAAAGAGGAAAATAAATCATTTTCTTTTACAGGAAATGGTGGTGAATATTTTAAAATATGGATAGTGAATATACTCCTGACCATCATTACACTGGGCATCTATTCTGCCTGGGCAACTGTGCGTAATAAACGCTATATCTATGGTAATACTTGGTTTGATGACTCAAATTTTGAATACCATGCTAGCGCAAAACAGATTTTACTTGGACGCCTGATTGCCATTGCCATGTTGCTTTTCTATTTTGCCTTGTCTGCAATTCAACCGGGGTCTGAACTAGCCTTTTTGCTCTTACTATTTCTTGTTATGCCATGGCTTATGTTACGCAGCCTTCAGTTCAATGCACGAATGAGTAGCTATCGAAATGTGCGCTTCTCATTTCAAGCATCAATCCTGGATGCTTATAAGTATTTCTTGCTAATTCCCATTTTACCCTTTCTTATTGCTGCACCAATCATAGGCGTTGCACTGTATTTAGATGCTATTTCAGCAAAATTAATCTCAGCATTAATACTCCTATCCATTACAGCTATTTTTTTCATGATGCCTTATATAGCAATGTTAATAAATCGCTTTTCTTTTAATAACCACTATTATGGACAGGGAAAGTTTTCTGCACAGCTGAACGCGGGTGAATATTATAAGGCCTATTTAAAAACCATTGGACTTTCAATTCTATCCTATTTGGGTTTTACAATTGTGATGCTTCTAGTGGTTGCTGCAATTATGCTTCTAGGTGGCGGTATTAACCTGCAAGGAGATATGAAATTATCTCAGAATGATATGCTTGTCTATATGATTCCAAGCATGACGATAAGCTATCTATTTATGATTCTTATAGCGGCATATCTGAAAGCCTATTTAACCGTTAAATTACGCAATTATAATATCAATCAGATACATCTGGATGATGTTTTGCATTTGAGTTCTACCATGGATACCACATCTTTATTTAAACTATATCTGGTGAATTTTTTATTGATGATCTTTACTCTGGGGTTGGCCGCACCCTGGGTCGCTGTTCGTCAAATGAATTACACCTTTACTCGAACTCATGCCCAAGTGAATGGTGATTTGAATCAATATATCACTCAACAGTTAAGCAATCGCACATCAATTGGTGATGAAGTGGGTGATGCATTTGACATGCAGGGAGCATTGGAGATCGGTATTTGATCCAGGGTAACTGGTATCCCAAGGACAGTTCAGCTAACCATGAGGCTGAACTGTTTCTTGAGGTTAATAGATTCACTGTCTACCATAAAAATGAGACACTACAGCAGGGGGATGTTAGTCAGCTAACATTTAGCGACCGTATAGGTAATATCCCCCGGACAATCACTTTTCCTGATGGATCAGTATTCTCCACGAAAGATAACGAGGGTATTGATGCTTGGTTATCAGCCTCGCAACATAAGGCTTTTTTAGCAAATTACTTGTTTTTATTGGAGTCACATTGGCGCTGGGTCGTACTCTCTTTGGCGCTAACGATTACGTTTGCTTTTGTCACGATTATCTGGGGCTTGCCATGGACCAGCCAAAAAGTTGCGTATATCATTCCCGCCGAAGCGAGTCAGCTATTATCCGATAATAGCCTAAATTTTTTAGATAAAATACTCTTTAAACCCAGTGAGCTAAGTTCCCAAAAACAGCAGGAATTAAGACAGCATTTTATTCAAAAACTGCTGCCTGCTACAGATAATAGTGGTCTATCGTATGACCTCCGTTTTCGCTCTATGCCATCGGATGAGTCAGATGACGGTATCGCCAATGCCTTTGCCCTACCTTCCGGCTATATTATTGTGACAGATGGTCTAGTCAACATAGTTAAAAATCAGAAAGAACTGGATGCTATTTTGCTACATGAGATTGGGCATGTCGTCCACCGTCATAGTTTACGACAATTACTACAATCCTCTGCATTAACGATGGTGCTAATTATGATCACGGGTGATGCCTCTGCAGTTGAAGACTGGACACTAGCTTTGCCTGCTTTTTTACTGGAAAGTAATTATTCAAGGGGATTTGAAAGGGAAGCCGACCAATATGCCTTTCAGCGAATGGCTGAACTAGGCATTGATCCATTACATTTTGGTAATATATTAAAGCGTATCACTTCAGATGCATCATCAGATGATAAGAAATCAGATGCAGCGAAGGAAAACATGCTGCGATATATTTCATCACATCCACCAACTCAAGAGCGGATTGAACAGGCAAAATTATTCTCTGAACGCTTTAGGCAGAAAAAATCAACTAGGTAACTCTTTTTGAAGTCGCCCTAAAATTCGTGATTGTGTAGGATGCGGTGAGCGGCGCGAACCGCATCAATAACAGAGCGCGGTGGCTCACGAACATCAATGATGCGGTTCGTGCCTCACCACATCCTACATTTCAGCCCTTAATGGTAGAGCAGGCTTCCTCCCTACGACTTTTGCAGCACCCTTCGGAGGGAGATAGGGCGTTCTTTTTTAGCTTGTCCATTGCCTGAAACCTTGTCCCTCTCAACAGTCGTAACATTCAAGTTGTAGCCGTGTGGTGCTTCATACAAATTGACGATTATAGAAGCCTGCTCAGGCCAGGAGACAAGGCGCAATGCGCAGGGAATGGCTCGCCCTTTTCAACCTAAAAAGATCAGTTGGACAGCGTGAA
>JARRQF010000065.1:0-23975 GCA_037382065.1 Candidatus Thiodiazotropha sp.
TGTCCAACTGATCTTTTTAGGTTGAAAAGGGCGAGCCATTCCCTGCGCATTGCGCCTTGTCTCCTGGCCTGAGCAGGCTTCTATCATCGTCAATTTGTATGAAGCACCACACTAGGGTATCTGCAATTCTTAATTGAGAGGTATGGGCCTGGTAGATGCACCGTCAGGAAGATAGGGGTGGTAGTGCTTTATCTTGCGTCCCTGATTACACTGTACGACAACACCGATAATTTTATACTCCCCATCTTGTAACTCAATATCGGGATAAGCATCATTCAGGGCGACCAGTCGCTTACCAGCCTCTCCCTGGGAGATAAATTGGCGGAACCAGCGTTCTCCCTGGGCTTCCGCTACCACATATGCGCCACTGGCGCAAACGCTGGATGGTTCGATGACGATGACGCATTTTTGCGGAAATTCAGGTGCCATGCTGTCATCCAGTACCTGTAGGGGATAGAGTTCGTTATAACTGCAATCGTTACTCATAATTCTTCACTGGTTTGGTTAGTCAGTGGGATTTTAACCTATTTGGTTAAATATGCATCCCCAGTTTAGGACACGATACAAGGCATCCAAGAACTAACCTGATAGAGAAATCATCCTCAACGCGCATATCAGGATGAATTCCGTTAGTATTCCTGATTTTTTAGATGGCACAAACCCTCATGGCTCACCATATTGCATCCCAAGGCCCTGTACACCGTGATCGGCGAGATTTCCATAATCTACGTAGTATGTTGCCTTTCCTGTGGGAGTATCGGGGCCGGGCCCTGTTTGCCTTAAGCTGTTTGGTATTAGCCAAGCTGGCCAATGTGGGAATACCCCTTATTTTAAAGGAGATTGTCGACAGGCTGGATCAGAACGATCAGACGCTGCTTATCTTGCCGCTTTTTCTATTGCTAGGGTATGGTGTGCTGCGCCTTAGCAGCTCGTTATTCAATGAGTTGCGCGATGCTATTTTTGCTCGAGTGCGTTATCGGGCCATGCGAAATCTCTCCAATCGAGTCTTGACCCATTTGCATGAACTCTCTCTGAGATTTCATTTGGAGCGCCAGACCGGAGCGATCAGTCGGGATCTGGAACGGGGCACGCGTTCGGTTAGCAGCATACTTAACTACATGGTTTTTAGCATCCTGCCAATGCTGGTGGAGTTCTCCCTGGTGGCTGCGGTCTTGCTTACGCAGTACGACATGGTCTTTACCCTGGTGACCTTTGGAACGGTATTGGTCTATGTGGGATTCACACTTGCAATTACCGAGTGGCGCATGGAGTACCGCCATATTATGAATCGTCTCGATTCACAGGCAAACAGCCAGGCTTTTGATAGTTTGATTAACTATGAGACTGTGAAATATTTTGGCAATGAGCCCCTTGAGCTAAAACGCTTTGATGAGACGCTCTCTAATTGGGAGGATAATGCGGTTAAAAGCCAGACCTCCATGTCGCTGCTTAACTTCGGTCAGGGGGGTATCATCGCAGTTGGTGTGACCTTTATTATGATTTTTGCGGCTGACGGCGTGGTCGATGGCACTATGTCGATTGGCGATCTGGTGCTGGTTAATGCCTTTATGCTGCAACTCTTTATTCCGCTTAATTTTCTGGGCATCGTCTATCGTCAGATAAAGTATTCGTTGGCCGATATGGATCTTATTTTTAAACTTCTGGAGCGCGAACCAGAGATAACTGACGCTGAACAGGCGACTGAGTTAGTGATACGTGGTGGTGAAGTGCGCTTCGAACGGGTTGATTTCTCTTATCAACCAGAAAGAGAGATTCTACGCCAGGTTGATTTCACCCTGAGAGCTGGAGAGAAGTTGGCAGTAGTGGGGCACAGTGGTGCGGGTAAATCGACGCTCTCACGGTTACTGTTCCGTTTCTATGATGTCTCTGGGGGAGCCATTCTGATCGATGGTCAGGATATTCGGCAAATCACACGTCAAAGCCTACGTTCAGCGATTGGTATCGTGCCTCAGGATACGGTGCTGTTTAATAATACGATTCTCTACAATCTGGCCTATGGCCGCCCTGGTGCCTCACAGCAGGAGATCGAAGAGGCGGCGCGGATTGCTCATATTGCCGATTTCATCGAGCAACTTCCAGATGGCTATCAAACAGTAGTAGGCGAGCGAGGCTTAAAACTGTCGGGCGGTGAAAAACAACGTGTCGCCATTGCTCGGGCGATGCTCAAACGGCCGCAGATCCTGGTTTTCGACGAAGCCACCTCTTCTCTCGACACAAAGACTGAGCAGGCGATTCAAGTAACCTTGCAGGAGGTTGCGAAAAATCACACCACGCTAGTGATTGCTCACCGGCTCTCTACGGTTGTGGATGCCGACCGCATTTTGGTTATGGATCAAGGACAAATTGTGGAGCAGGGCACCCACCAGGAACTATTACAACAGCAGGGATGTTACCAGCAGATGTGGCGCCTACAGCGGAAAGAGCAGGCAGAGTTGCAGCAGGGCTCATCGACCATGGAGTTAGGGGAATGAACCACCCCATCAAAGATAGGGAGTTGCCCTGGTGAAAATCTATCTGGTGGGAGGTGCGGTGCGGGATCGTTTGCTCGATCTTGCCTATGTCGAATCGGATTGGGTTGTGGTAGGGGGGTCGCCAGAAGAGATGCTAGATAGTGGGTTTCGCCGGGCTGATCAAGAGTTTCCAGTATTTCTCCATCCTGAAACAGGGGAGGAGTATGCCTTGGCACGCAGAGAGGTTAAAACGGCGGCTGGGTATAAGGGCTTTCAGCTCGAATATGGTCCCGATATCACCCTAGAGGAGGATCTACTGCGACGTGATCTCACGATTAATGCCCTGGCCATGGATGAGACAGGTGAGTTAGTCGATGTTTGTAATGGGCGCCGAGATCTTGAAGAGGGGGTATTGCGCCACATTACTCCAGCCTTCAGCGAGGACCCGGTGCGACTGTTACGAATAGCACGTTTCGCTGCGAAATTGGGCCAATGGGGTTTTCGGGTGGCTCATTCAACTCATGCGCTAATGAAAAAAATGACCATCCCATCCGAGCTGCAGAGTCTCTCTGCAGAGCGTGTCTGGCGTGAGATGAGCAAGGCCCTGGCAGAACCTCAACCGTGGCGTTTTTTTGAAGTGCTGCATCGTTGTGGCGCGCTGTCAGGGTTATTGCCGGAGGTGGCGGCAGAGATGGGGATGGATAGCAAAGGACATGGAGAATCCACTTCACTGGCATTTATTGAGCGCCTTAAACGGGCAACTGAGCAGAGCAATGAGGTGAGTATTCGTTGTGCTGTGGCATTTTTTCATGTTGCAGCGAAACAGCGTGACCCTTCTGCCTGGATGAGGAGAGTGCGAATCGATAAGCAAGCCGTCCAGTTAATAGGAGACCTATTGCAGTTCATGCGCTCCAAGGATGGCGTGGATCGGGTAGAAACAGTGTTAACTCAGGTGCTGTTCCTGAAACCCCGGCAGGAACTGGCTCGATATCAACGCTTTCTGACGGCACTTAGGCTACTCTGGCCTGATGAATTTGAGATGCTGAAGACCCCCTTTGAACAGGCCAGGATGGTTGTCTCTGAACCACTGCCCCAGGAAGTCACTGACTCAGGCCTATCAGGGCACGCCCTGGGTAACGCTATTCGAGTCTGGCGGGTAAGTCGTTTGCAACAGTTATTGAAAGAGATCGACTGATTGGGTGCGATGATTACTTCACACATGATAGAGTCAGGATATGTTATCTAAACAGAAACCAATATCCACCGACACGCTTACCAAGCCTGGAGAGGAGCCTTTTCTAATACATCGTTGGCTGATTTGGCTTGAGAGTTTGATTGACCCCAGGCACTGGCCAAGTCTGAGGATACTGTTTGCTGGCAATCTTTTGCTGCCAATCCTGTTTCTAGGTATAAGCTTGCTGGTCAATCTAGTCGCCACCCTATTTCTGATTGGTGAGCCACAAGGGCGCTCACCCCTGCAAGTGGTCTTGCTGCTGGGGGTGGTGTTGGCGCTGTTTTCTCTGCTGCTGGTGTTGATACGTCTGCGCAGCCAGTTATTGCGCCCTCTTTCATCCCTGGAGCAGACCGTCAATCAGGTTTGTCAGGGTGAGCCAGTTGCCAATAAGAGAGTCTCAGAGCAGAGTGGTGTGCTTAGTGGTATGGCACGAGACATCGATAGCCTGAGTGAAGAATTGACCGATATCTATGATGATATGGAGGTTAGAGTGGCTCGCCAGACTTGGCGACTGGCACAAAAGACCACCTCGCTTCAGGTGCTTTACGATGTGGCTGCTGGAATTAACCAGTCTGAAAATCTGGATGAGTTATTGCTCGAATACATGGGCGTATTCAAACGCATGGTGAATGCTCGTTCGGCAACCGTGCATCTGGTGTTGCCGGACGATAAAGTTCGTCAGGTTGGCTGTATTGATCAGCAAGGCAGGCTCTACAATGAGCAGGATCTGCTGCCGATCAAACTCTGTCAGTGCGGTATTGCTCTCTCACCAGGGGATATCCTCTGTGCACATGATGCGGCACTCTGCTCCAAAAGAAACGGCTGGCAAATGTTTCATGCGGATGAAGTGGAGCGGGTCTCTGTGCCAATGTGGTTTCATGGAGACGTACTGGGTTTTTACCATCTCTATGTGGATAAGCCGGGTATCTACGATGGTAGGGAGGATGTGTTGGATATCCTCAATACCATTGGCAGTCATCTGGGCATGGCCGTTGCCAAACAACGCTCCGATTCGGAAGCACGCCGACTGTCGATTGTTGAAGAGCGTACCTCCCTGGCCCATGAGCTGCATGACTCGTTGGCCCAGACTCTCGCCAGTTTACGCTTTCAGGTACGCATGCTGGAGGAGACTCTGCAAAAAGAGCCAGTATCAAGGCAGGCCCAGCAGGAGGCCAAGCGTATTCATAATGGAGTAGATGAGGCTCATGACGAGCTGCGTGAGCTAATCAATAGTTTTCGTGCACCATTGGACCAGCGAGGGTTGGTGCCCGCACTGGGTAAACTGGTGGAGCGTTTTAAGCAGGAGACGGGTATATCCGCATTTTTTCAGCCCGATTGCCTTAAAACCGATCTAGATACCACACAGGAGATGCAGGCTTTGCGTATTGTCCAGGAATCTCTGGCGAATATACGCAAACATGCCAAAGCCCACACTATTAGAGTCTTGTTACGCTGTCGGAATTCAGGGCATTATCTTATTCTTGTGGAAGATGATGGTGTCGGCTTTGAGGGAGTAGGACCAAAAGGTAATCCGGGAGAGCACATTGGACTTTCGATTATGGAAGAGCGGGCTAGACGTGTCGGTGGCGAATTATCGATTGAGAGCGAGCTTGGCGAAGGTACCCGTGTTGAGCTGGTGATTCGCAGTGATAAAAGCGAAGCGAGTCTACAGAGGTAATATGAAGATGAGGGTACTGCTAATAGATGACCATGCGCTGTTTCGCATCGGCCTACAAGAGCTTTTGGAGCGCAGAGGAATCGATGTGATTGCGATTGGTGATTGTCTGAAAGGTATTGAAACTGTGGCCCATGAACGGCCGGATGTGGTTTTACTTGATATGCGTATGCCCGACATGACTGGCTCAGAAGTGCTCAGTGTTTTGCGCAAACACTACCCAGAGATGCCGATTAGCATGTTGACTACCAGCCGCGAAGAGGCCGATGTCATCAATGCTTTGCAAAACGGTGCACAAGGTTATCTGCTCAAAGATATGGAGCCAGATGAGTTAATCGATGCATTGCAACAGATCACCAGGGGCCAGACAGTGGTCGCCAAGGAGTTGACCAGTATCCTGGCCAAAGCGGTGAAAGGAGAGCCACCAAGTAGTGATACACCAGCATCTTCACTGGATGATCTTACTCCCCGTGAGCGTGAGATACTTTGCCATTTGGCAGATGGCCAAAGTAATAAGGTTATTGCACGCAACCTGGGTATTTCGGATGGGACTGTGAAGTTACATGTAAAAGCGATTCTGCGCAAACTCGAGGTTCACTCCCGAGTTGAAGCGGCCGTGATCGCTGTAGAACAAAACCTCTGTTCAAGAAGTTAGAATAGGACATTGTAGTAGATGAAAAATTTTTTAAATTTGATAAGTGATTGCCTGGAAGATGTAAAAGAGATCATGCCTTGGGATTTGGAGGAGCGTCTAGAGGCAAATCCTGATCTGCTTGTGGTGGATGTTCGCGAACCTTATGAGTATGACGCGATGCATATTGATGGCTCGATCCACGCCCCACGCGGCATTCTGGAGTCGGCCTGTGAATGGGATTACGAAGAGACCATCCCTGAACTAGTGAAAGCACGCCAACGAGAGGTTGTTGTGGTTTGTCGCTCTGGTTATCGAAGTGTGTTGGCAGCCTCCTCTCTGCTGCTACTCGGTTTTGAGAATGTGGTTTCACTCAAAACAGGGTTACGTGGTTGGAATGATTTCGAACAGCCGCTGCTGGATAAGCAGGGAGAGCTGGTGGATATCGATCTGGCTGACGAATACTTTACACCCAAACTACGAGAAGATCAGCTCAGTCCCAAAGAGTAAACTTCTCCCAGATTTTTGGTGGAGCAGGACCCAGGGCAATTGCACTACGTTGATCTTATGGGACTCGTCGAGAAACCCACTCAATCTCAGAAAGTGGCATGACACATTTCATGATAGTGATGTAAGCTGCGCTTACGCTATTTTATATTCCCCTCACCCTGGCCCTCTCCCGCCAGGGAGGGTGTCGCAAAAGTCGTAGGGGGGGTCTGTCCCACCATTAAGGGATGAAACGTAGGATGTGGTGAGGTACGAACCGCATCATGGATGTTCGTGAGCCACCCCACTATTGATGCGGTTCGCACCGCTCACCGCATCCTACACAATTACGAATTTTATCGCGTATTAAAACTCAAGTTTCGGAGTTCAATATTCGTATGCAATCACGCATAACTTATTGAATGAAAAGCATATCGACCTCAGACATTAAGATAACCTGCCCTATCGGTAGGGTGGATAAGCGCCAGCGCATCCACCGATTTCACCTTGAGTTAAAAAAGGGTTACCTATTGGTTTAAAAATACCAGGGAATATTTCACTCAAATATTGGAACATGATCGAAAATCATGATGCGGTTTGTGCCTCACCACACCCTACGACTTTTGCGAATATTTGTGGCATGCTTTTACAACACCCTACAAGGGGAGAGGGGATGCGGGGTTCGAACCCTGGCGTGAACAAGCCCTTGGGTGCCATACCGTAAGCTGATGTTTACGATGCGCTCGAAAAGTAGACTCCCTCTCCCCTTGGCGGGTGTCGCAAAAGTCATAGGGTGGGGTTCTGTCCCACCATTAAGGGATGAAATGTAGGATGTGGTGAGGTACGAACCGCATCATGGATGCTTGTGAGCCATCGCACTATTGATGCGGTTCGCACCGCTCACCGCATCCTACACAATTACGAATTTTATCGCGTATTCAAGCGGTCAACTGATTTTTTTAGGTTAAAAGTCTACAGGCGAGGTAGCACCCTGTTCAGAGTGTGGTGGTGCTTCGTACCAGGAGAGCTTCTCCTGTAGTTCCACCACATGCCCAACAATGATCAGAGTGGGTGGTTTCGGTTTTTCCCGTTCCACCACATCCAAAATGTTTTTCAGGGTGCCGGTGAAGACTTGTTGTAGATGGGTTGTGCCTTGTTGGATGAGTGCGATCGGCATTTCGGCGGACACTCCATGGTTCTGCAATTCACGACAGATTACAGGCAGACCTACTAGTCCCATATAGAAAACGATCGTCTGGTTCGGCTGGGCTAACATCTCCCAATTGAGGTTCATGCTGCCATCTTTGAGATGCCCTGTGACAAATGTGACCGATTGGGCATAGTCCCGGTGGGTCAGTGGAATGCCTGAGTAGGAGGCACACCCCGCTGCAGCGGTAATCCCCGGAATAACCTGAAAGGGAACCCCCTCTTCCGCGAGGGTGTCGATCTCTTCTCCACCGCGTCCAAAGATAAAGGGGTCGCCTCCCTTGAGGCGCAGCACACGTTTGCCCTGTTTTGCGAGTCGCGCCAGTAATTTGTTGATCTCTTCCTGGCGCATGGCATGTTTGTCCCGCTCCTTGCCGACATAGATACGCTCAGCGTCGTGTCGGGTCATCTCCAGAATCGGTTTCGCTACCAGCCGGTCATAAACGACTACATCTGCCTGCTGCATCAGACGTAGGGCACGAAAGGTCAGTAGGTCTGGGTCTCCAGGGCCAGCACCCACTAGGTAAACCTCACCCATCTCTTTATCCATGGTGGATTTATTCAGCAGGCGTTCCATCAGTTGATTTGCCTCCTCATCGTGACCGGAGAAGACTCTTTCTGCAACGCCGCCTTCTAGGACTCGGTCCCAAAACAGGCGGCGATCCAGGGGGGTGTCGAAGCGATCCTTGACTTGTTGTCTGAAGCGATTACATAGATCAGCCAGACGCCCATAACCGGCGGGAATCAAGGATTCGAGCCGGGAACGAATGAGCCGCGCCAGCACGGGAGAGGCACCCCCGGTAGAGATGGCGGCAACGACTGGAGAGCGGTCGATAATCGATGGCACAATAAAGCTGCACAAGGCCGGTTGGTCGGCCACATTGACGGGGATACGCATCTTCTTGGCGAGTTCTGCCGCACGCTGGTTGATCGCCGCATCATTGGTTGCAGCAATGGCCAGGTGTCGCCCAAGCATGTCCTCATCCTGAAAGCCACGCGCAATGTGTGACAGCTGCCCCTCATCTCGCCAGGTTGTGAGGTTTTGGCTTAAATCGGGAGAAACCAACACCACATCGGCACCCGATTTGAGCAGCAGTGCGGTTTTTCTTTCTGCGACCGCGCCGCCGCCAATAACTAGGCATGATTTATTTTTTATGTCGAGAAAAATAGGGAGAAATTCCATAAAAACAACCAGATAGAGTTTAATTATTTGCTATTTAAGCAGCTTGTGGTGACTCTACCATGAGCCAATCACACTGAAAAGAGCTGGGTTTATTCTATTAATCCAACTTGCAATATTTAAACGCATTAATATACTAATGCACTTTGTTTTCTTAAGTTCTTGAGGCAACCCAGACGTGATGATAAAGGAAATAGACGCTTCCGACCTTGATAAACGTATAGCAGAGGGTGGCGACTTTCTGCTGCTCGATATCCGTAGCGCAGGTGAACTGGTTCAGGGTGTTTTGCCCGATGCTGAGCATATTCCAATGCACCTCCTCCCTGTGCGAATGGCTGATCTGCCAAAAGACAAAGACGTGATTCTTTACTGCCATAGCGGCGCACGCTCCTACCATGCCTGCGCCTATCTAGCTCAGCAGGGTTTTTCAAATGCGATTAACCTACGTGGTGGTATTCTTGCCTGGGCAAAATCGGGCTACCAATTGGAGACCCGATTGGCCAGTTAGGCTTTTTGGTCGCAATAATTAGGCATAAAGCATAAAGAAAGATGGATTGTTTCGGAGCTGGTAAGGATCGAGAGACCTTACTGCTGCGATAGGCTGTCAGATGGGGTACCGCTTGCGTTTGTAGGTCGCATGGCATATAAAGGTCCGTCTGATTTTTCCCTACGATTTAATAGACTCAATTTAAAAATAGCTGGAGGTCATACCATGGCAGATTTTGATCAAGAACTGGACGCAAGTGGACTCAACTGCCCACTACCAATTTTGCGAGCTAAGAAGACACTGAATGGTATGGAGGCAGGTCAGGTTCTGCACATCATTGCTACAGACCCAGGTTCTGTGAAGGACTTCGAAGCATTTGCCAGCCAGACTGGCAATGAGCTGATGGAATCTAAAGAAGTTGGCGGAAAGTTTGAATTTCTAATCAAAAAATCTTGATTAGAGCTACCTGACCCATTAGGGACTTTTTTGGAGACAAAGCGATGTCAGACGAAAAAAAGTTAGCCATAATTGCGACTAAGGGCTCTTTAGATTGGGCCTATCCACCCTTTATTTTGGCCTCTACCGCTGCGGCGCTGGGTTATGATACGGAGATCTTCTTCACCTTCTACGGTTTGCAGTTATTGAAAAAGAACCTTGACCTTGAAGTGACTCCACTGGGAAATCCCGGCATGCCAATGCCGATGGGCATGAATAAGTGGTTTCCTGTAATGGGACTGACCTTGCCAGGTATGCAGGGTATGATGACCAGCATGATGAAGAAAAAGATGGCCTCCAAAGGTGTGGCTGATCTCGCTGAACTGCGCGAACTTTGCCAGGAAGCTGAGGTTAGACTGATTGCCTGTCAGATGACAGTTGATCTGTTTGAAATGAATACTTCTGAGTTCATTGATGGCATTGAATATGCTGGTGCGGCTCGATTCTTTGAGTTCGCAGGACAAAGTGATATCTGCCTTTACATCTAATCCGTTGTAATATGCAGCTAAGGCGCCGCCCCATAAGGGCAGTTATTGCTCAAGGTGTGGCCGATACCCAGGCTGAATAACTGTCTGTCTGCATCAGGTATTCTTATGCTGAAGCGCTCATCTTTCTGAGGTGTTTCATCGTAGGTATAACCGACCCTCAGTTGAGTTGCTTGGCTGAAGTCATAGGTGACACCCAAGCGGTATGCGTTGGCGTTGTCAAAGTTATTGATGCTGGTGGAGAGTGTTTTTCTATACTCCTTATTTTTGATATCGAGGGTGTCGAACGTTTTCCAACCCGTACGGGTAAAATCGAACTCAATGGCAAGCTTCTCAGTGGTTTGATGGCGAACGCCAAGCTGTAGTCTCCATGGTAGCTCGAGGGTGGCAGTAACGTTGTCAGAGAGCCTTTTGCTTTGAAGGGTTCCCGTTCCATCATCCAGGGTGCCCTCAACCTTTATCTTTGAACTGGAGTGGTAACTTGCACCAAAACTCAAGCTGTCCAACACCAGCATGCCACCTAGGTTAAAGCCTGTGCTACGCCCATCCCCTTCCAGGTTTGACTTTGGATAGACACCGGTGCCCGTATTGATTTTACTGTTGAAGGTGACCTCTTTCATCCAGTAGTAGTCGACACCGAAAGCCAGGGAGGCCCGATCAGAGAGTTTGTAAGCAACGCTGGGGCTGAATGCTGCGATTTCCAATTTGGTTTTTGTGGGTATCCCAGTACCTGCCGGGTATTGCTGGTTATATGTCTCCACCTGCCACTCTGTTTCCAGGCCAAATGGGGCGTTGACCGAGATGCCGAGAGTCCAGTCTTTATTCAGGTTATTATGAGCTGTGATGGCCGGAATGATTACTACATCATTTGCTTTGCTATCGACACTGCCAGAGCCTGTATCAGCAGTTAAATCGGGTTTGACCAGAAGTGTTCCGAGAGAGAGTGATTTGCCCTGATGAAAAGACATGGCGGCGGGGTTGTATGCAATGGCGCCAAGGACTTTTGGATTGGCGACCAATGCATTGGATGTGCCCAGACCGGTTGTGTTTAACTCAGGAATGCCGAAACCCGAAGCCAGAGCCGCTGAATTGGCTATGACAAGGGCCGAGCTACAAACAAGTGTCAATGTAGTAGTTCGTGAATAGGTCTTGTTTTTATGCATGCGGATCCTCCACCTATGTTGTTGTTTTTCCATACCTGTCCTCTCTACTCTTATGAACTTGAAAGGAACTCTGGTTTGTATTGTATTCTATCCAGATCACCCTTCAGTTATCGGCAAATCCGGTTAATAAGACGTGATTCTAGTGGAATGTCGATAAATTACCACAATTTGAGCCATTTGTGGGCCTCTGAAATTATCGAACAGTTTAGAACACTACACTAGTACCAGGGGTTTATGGTATAAAATGCGTTTATCCCCGCAAAGAACAACTAATTGGGCATCTTTACCTATGGCAGATCGCAGATTACAAGTTTTCCATACCGTTGCGCGTCTGTTGAGTTTTACCAAGGCAGCTGAAACCTTGCATATGACCCAGCCGGCTGTAACATTTCAGGTTCGGCAGCTTGAAGAGTATTTCAACACTCGCTTGTTTGATAGAACGCATAACCGAATCAGCCTGACGGAGGCTGGAGACCGGGTGTTTGGCTATGCTGATCGGATATTTGACCTCTATGCGGATATGGAGAATTCAGTCAGGGAGATGACTGGTGAGATTCGTGGTGCATTGACCATTGGCGCCAGTACCACCATTGCTGAGTACATGCTGCCTGCCTTGTTGGGTGATTTTGGTATCCGATTTCCCGAGGTGACCATTTACTTGCGAGTTTCCAACTCCGAAGGCATTGTTTCTATGGTGGAGAACAATACAATTGATCTTGGAGTGGTCGAGGCGCCGGTAGGAAACAAGAATCTGGTTGTTGAGATTTGCCGGGAAGATCACCTAGTAGCCATTGTGCCACCAACTCATGAACTAGCAAATCTAGAATCCGTAACTATTGAGCAGTTAATCGAACATCCCTTCATTTGCCGTGAAGAGGGATCCGGTACCCGGGAAGTGATCAATGAATATCTGGAATGCAATTGTGTCGATTCTAATTTGAATATCTATATGGAGCTCGGAAGCCCTGAGGCGGTCAAAGGTGCTGTAGAAGCAGGGATGGGGGTGTCAGTTGTCTCCCGGGCCACTATTCAGAAAGAGCTCAAGTTGGATACCCTGCGAGCCATTAATCTGGTGCCTACTTTGGAGCGGCCATTCTCCTTCGTCCATCAAAAACAGAAATTTCGTCTACGTGCCATGGAAGAGCTACTCGATTTTGCACGGAGTTATTGTGTTGACCATCCGGAATCGCAGCTTTAAACCTAGAATCCGCAGTTGACGGCTAATGACTGACGTAAGTTAATTAATGTCAAAGGTGCCATAGTTGCAATTCATACCCAAACAGCAGAAGCTCACTCCTGAGCAACAACAGCTATTGGATCTTGTTGAGCGGATAGAGCCCAGTGAATGTGCAACATTGTTGGCATTTGCTGAGTTTCTTGCCAGCCGGCAGGGGACATTGAAAATGGAGCCAGAGGTATCGCTGCCTCTCGAACCCAAGTTGGTTGAGCGACCGCCTCAGGAGTCTGTGGTAAAGGCAATCAAACGTCTCTCAGCCAGTTACTATATGCTTCAACGAGACAAGCTGCTGGATGAGACCTCCTCGTTAATGACATCACATATCATACAGGGAAGGGATGCTAAAGAGGTTATTGATGAATTGGAAAACCTATTTAAAAAGCATTATCAAGATTATTTGAAAGATTACTGAAATTATCGATAGGTTGTCATATGCAGGTTATTTCCCAGTGGTTTAAGCGATATTTTTCAGATCCCCAGATCATTTTTCTGATTCTCTTCTTACTCCTCTTTTTCGGTACTATTATTACCATGGGTGATATGCTTGCCCCTGTCTTGGCAAGTGTTGTCGTCGCCTATCTTCTTGAAGGGATTATTGCTCAGCTTGAGTTGAGATGCTGGCCTAGATTGATTTCGGTTATTCTTGTATTTGTTCTGTTTATACTCTTTGTGGCACTGGTACTTTTGGGGCTATTGCCTCTGCTTTCTCACCAGGTCACCGATTTTTTACAGCAGTTACCCAATATGATTGCTCTCGGCCAAAAGGCGTTGATGCAGTTGCCTGAGCGCTACCCCGACCTGATCCCGCAGGATCAGGTAGATCAACTAATACGGCAGATTCGTACTGAGATCGCCTCTGTTGCTCAACAGGCAGTCTCCTGGTCATTGGCTTCGGTGGTGGGGTTCATTACCCTTGCTGTTTATCTGATCCTAATGCCATTGCTGGTGTTTTTCTTCCTTAAGGATAAACAACTGATAATAGATTGGTTCGTCTCCTACCTACCGAGTCATAGGCGGTTTTCGGTCACAGTTTGGAAGGATGTCGATAGACAGATTGGCAACTATGTGCGAGGTAAATTCTGGGAGGTTATCGTCGTCTGGTCGGCTAGCTTTGTGACCTTTGCTCTATTAGGCTTAAATTATGCCTTGCTGCTTTCTGTGATGGTTGGGTTATCGGTGATCGTTCCCTATATCGGTGCCGCAGTTGTGACTGTACCTGTGCTATTCATTGCCTGGTTCCAGTGGGGCTGGTCTTCTGATTTTGCTTGGCTAGCTGCGTCCTACTTCATTATTCAAGCCCTTGATGGAAATGTGCTGGTACCTTTACTGTTTTCTGAAGTCGTCAATCTGCATCCAGTGGCCATTATCGTGGCGATTTTAGTATTTGGTGGATTCTGGGGTTTTTGGGGGGTGTTCTTTGCCATTCCATTGGCAACTCTTGTGCAGGCGGTACTTTCTGCTTGGCCTAAAAATGTTGTGGAAGAGGGGGAGACTCAGTGATTTTTTAGTCCGTTGCGTTTGGACTTGGATTTTGCAGTGGACTGGTGACTACTCCCCGCCCGCCGCAACAAGTTGCTTTGGGCGAGGCTTCTTGCTTCAACGTCCCTAAAAAAATCAGGACTTCTTGGTATTGATGCCAAATATTGTCCAGAGTGGGCAGAATGAGATCAGGCCAGTGATCAAAGGAACGGCGCCGATGATTCCCAACCAGTTAATTGGGTTACTTAATAGAAATCCCCATGCAAGAATGGCCAAACCGGCAATGATTCGGATGATTCGTTCGATACCACCAACATTTTGAGTCATGCTATGTTCTCCTGATATGCTCTCGTCTTGATACTCAGTTATTAGACTGAGTTAGTAGTAAGGTAAGCATAAGCTCTCTGTAGAGGGTTGTATGTGACTAAGTCACAGAGAGCTTATTGCTCTTCATTGCTTTTTTCTACTAAGCGTTGTTGGTCGCTGACCTGTATTATACCTCTCGCAGTGGATATCATCTGCTGTTGTTCCAGATCCTTGAGGATGCGGCTTACCACCTCGCGGGAAGTTCCGAGGTCTGATGCAATGGCCTGATGTGTCAGCTCAATGCGACCATGAGTGCTATTTGCACGTTGCAGCAGATACCCAGCGAGTCGTCGGTCAACCCGGCGGAATGCGATCTCTTCAACTACCCCAATGACTTCAGCGAGTCGATTGCTGATTAGGCTGAATAGATAGTTCCGCCAGGCCGATGTCTGATCAGACCAGCGAACCACATCAGCGGTGCTGATTAGCACCGCTTCGATCTCCTTTTCACTGATGGCAAATGCCGGAAAGGGTGTGCCATTCATGATACATGAGGCCGTCAGAATGCAGCTCTCTCCCGGACCTATCCGGTAGAGGGTGATTTCTCGGCCTGTTTCTCCGATCTTGTAAACCCTGGCAGAGCCTGAAACCACCAGCGCCAGATGTGAGCACTGGGTTCCCTGATGGCAGATTGTTTGAGATGCCGGTAGGGTGATCTTAGTGGCATTTTCAAAGAAGTGCCGGACAAACTTGGCATCGGCTTGCCGAAGAAAACCAAATCGTTCGCTGATTCTGTTGATTGTATTGGGGTCTGTGATCAAATCTGTTCCATGGGGTTAGTAATAACATCTGTTTGGGTGGAATATACTTGCCATCTTTTAACTGTGGATGGTTGCTTTAGCTTTACTAAAGTGAATAGAAATGAGGTAGTTATAGGCATGATGTGCTAATTTAACCTAGAATCCGCAGTTGCACATAATTTTTCATAAATTCTTGTAGTTTTGATGGGGTTACCAACTGGGCTTGGGTTGAATTAATAAACATATCAATGCCTTACGTTTGATTTTAGCGGTTAACTACGGAATCTAGGTTTCAAATATATTTAGATGGTAAGGTCGATAAATTCCAGAATGGCAGATCCTAACGAACATACAGTCAAAATAAAACGAGAACGGGTTCGTCTGCTCTATGCCAATGGCTGGACCCTCATTCTTGCGAATTTTATCGCAGGTTTAGTCTTTGTTTATCTCAATCGTATATGGGAGTCTCACCTTGGCATCATTTGGGGAGGTTTGCTTGCGTTGACACTTCTGGGGCAGACAGTTCTTAGCCTGATCGTACAGTACAGTAACTTACAACGCTTGCAATTTTGGCGCTATGCTTTTCTTCCTGGAGTACTACTGCTTGGGTTGCTATGGTCGGCTGCATTTGTGCATCAACTGCTCAATCCGGACACGACGAACTTTCTGGTTATTGATTTGGTGTTGATTGGTACAGTTTTTCTGCTTACTTCCCTGCTGCTGACCATTGATACCTTCTTTAGTTTCGCCTTTGTTGTAGCAGCAACCCTTCTTATGGTGGCGACCCTTTCTGGTGATAAAGCATCGGTAAATGAAGAGTTTCTAGCCGGCCTGATTGCTTATGCTATGGCTCTGTTGATTCTCTCTGCCTGGATGACGGTTTATCAACAAGGCTATCTGTTGATTGCTGCCAACCGTGTGTTACTGCACGAACGTATGGTTGCCTCTGAAACTGAGCTAAGTGAAATGAGAAGTCGCCTGATTCAGGAGAATGATCAACGCCAATCTGTGGAGCAAGAGCTGTTTCTTGCCAAGGAGGCTGCCGAAGGCGCTAATCTTGCCAAATCGGAATTTTTAGCGACCATGAGCCATGAGATCAGGACTCCGCTGAACGGAATTCTACCTATTCTCGAGATGTTGCGTGAGACCAAGCTGGATAGAGAACAGAAACAGTTCGTTGGTACGGCATTGAACTCATCTCAATTGCTGCTCAGTATTATCAATGACATTCTCGACTTTTCCAAGATCGAAGCGGGTAAGCTGGACCTGGAATTTATTGAAGTTGACCTAATGGATACCATTGAGCAAGTAACTTCACTGATGAAGAGTGCTGCTGATCGCCGCAACTTGAAGCTTAATTATCACATTGATCAGGGCGTGCCAAAAAAGGTACGTGGTGATCCGATCCGGTTGCGTCAGATACTCACCAATCTGGTTAGTAATGCGGTTAAATTTACTGAGTATGGAGAAGTCTTGGTAGAGCTATCAAACCGTAAAACAACACGCACTGAGGTAGAACTGCTGTTTGCTGTGCGTGATACTGGTATTGGGATGACTCAGGAGCAGGTCGAGCGCCTTTTTGAACCCTTTTCCCAGGCTGATGCCTCCACAACGCGTAAGCATGGGGGGACTGGCTTAGGGTTGGTGATCTGCAAGCGCCTTGCAGAGTTAATGGGCGGCAAGATTGGAGTCAAGTCTCAATTAGGGCAAGGCTCCTATTTCTGGTTTATTCTGCCCATGCGCAAATCGTTACTGGAGATGCCTTCTGGTAGACGTAATCTTCACGACATACGCACGATGTTGATGGCTAAAAAGAACTCACCTGAAATTAACCAGCTGATCTACATACTGAAAGACCAGGGTATGTTAGTAGAGCAGACGGAAAATCAGTACGATGCTATCAATAAGCTTAAGTCATCAGCTAATCTCGGGGCTAGTTGGCGCTACGAACTCATCATTATCGATGCCTCTTGTGTCAATATTAACCTTATTCAAGCGATTAATTCTGCTCGTGAACTTCCGTATATGAGTGATGCTCATATACTGGCAATCAATACTCCCCATGAAGATATCGAGACACTCAAAAGGTTGGATGTTGATAGCTTGGGGCCAAATAGTAGTGCAAAGGAGGTCAAGAAACGCCTACAACGCATGTTTGATGTGGAGCAAACATCTGGTATTGTCACCTCTCCTGAAGAGGCGCCGGTTCCACGCCTGCCCGACGACGATCTCTATTGGTTGAATAGTCAAGAAACTAATACTGAGCCAGATTCAGAGCAGGATGATTCTGTTTTAAAGAAAGATCCACATTCTAAGCTTATAGGTCGAGTGCTTGTTGTCGAGGATAATCCTGTCAATCAGGCCGTGGTGAAAAAAATGTTGGAAAAGGCTGGCTTAACACCTGTAACATCCAATGATGGTATTGAAGCGCTAGAGGCGCTGCGCCACGAACAGTTCGATGTGGTGTTAATGGATTGCCAGATGCCTAGGATGGATGGTTACGAGGCTACTGAGGCCATGCGGGCTTGGGAGAGAAAACAGGGATTGCAGCGTATGCCAGTTATTGCGATGACAGCCAATGCGATGTCGGGTGACCGAGAGCGCTGCTTGGCCGTTGGGATGGATGACTACCTTTCAAAACCTGTAAAGCCAGCGCAATTGGAGAACATGTTGCGACAATGGCTGCCAATGGAAGAGATGATTAGTCGGGGTGAGAGTGTTAGTCTTACTGAATATTCTGGTGAAGAACCAGAGGGAATAGTTGAGGTTTCAAGTGAACCAGTACTGAGTGTAGGAGATACCCAGATGTCTGGTGGTATGATTGATCGCAGTGTATTGGAAGAGTTATACGAAATCATGGAAGAGGATTTCGTTTCTGTTCTAGAGAGTTACTTGAATAGTGCCCCGGGGCTCATGTATGCCATTCGAGATGCTGTGAAAGCGGGTGATTTGGATGGTCTGGTAAAGTCGGCTCATCCCCTAAAATCGAGCAGCGCCAATGTCGGAGCTATGGAGCTTTCAGTTCTTGCTAGAGAATTGGAGTTCAAGGGGCGTCAAGGTGATTTCAGTGGTCTTGTGGCGAGCTATAATCATGCGGCGGATATCTACCGCCGCTCGATCAGTGAACTAAAGATGATTGTGGAAAAGGGCAGTATTAATTAGTCTCTCGCTATCATCGTCATTTGTGGGCCTCTGAAAACGTCAAACAGTATAGGGCACCACACTAATTCAGAGGTTTGCTGATGCATAGTCTGCTAGCCTTGAACGTTCTCCTCTTTTGAGTGTGATGTGTCCGCTGTGTGGCCAATCTTTGAACCGGTCCACGGCATAGGTCAAGCCGGATGTGGTTTCAGTCAGGTAAGGTGTGTCGATCTGCGCAACATTGCCGAGACAGATAATCTTTGTGCCTGGTCCCGCACGGGTTATTAGGGTCTTCATCTGTTTGGGTGTGAGATTCTGAGCTTCATCCAGAATGATGTATTTTTTCAGAAAGGTACGCCCACGCATGAAGTTCAGTGAGTGAATACGGATTCTGCTCCGTAGCAGATCCTCGGTTGCAGCCCGTCCCCATTCGCCACCTTCTGTCTGGGTGAGTACTTCCAGATTATCCATCAATGCGCCCATCCAGGGGGTCATCTTCTCCTCTTCGGTGCCAGGTAGAAATCCGATATCCTCACCAACAGGCACCGTGACCCGGGTCATGATGATCTCCCGGTAGAGGTTAAGGTCTAGGGTCTGCATCAGTCCTGCAGCCAGAGTTAGCAGCGTCTTGCCCGTTCCGGCTGTACCAAGAAGTGAGACAAAATCGAGGTTCGGGTCGAGTAGCAGATTCAAGGCATAGTTCTGTTCCTGATTACGGGCGGTAATACCCCACACAGCATGCTTAGGGTTGGTGTAGTCCTCGGCCAGCTCAATCACTGCGCTGTTCTCTTGCCTCTTTCGTACTATCGCCTGGAAGCCGTCATCTCCGTTCATATAAAGGCACTGGCTGGGATACCATGATTGGGGGGCAGGTCCACTGACACGGTAGAAGGTTCGGCCCTCCTCCTGCCAAGAGTCGAGTTCCTTCGTATGTTGTTCCCAGAAATCGCTGGCAACTTCATCGAGACCACTGTAGAGCAGGTTGACATCATCCAGTACCTGATCGTTGGAGTAGTCCTCAGCGCGTATGCCCAGCACCGTAGCCTTGATTCTGAGATTGATATCCTTTGAGACCACGACTACTCGTTTGTCTGGGTAGTCATCTTGCAGACTGAGTGCGGTAGCGAGGATGTTATTATCTGGGGTATTGCCTGGCAGGGTGGTGGGTAGATTCTGAGAGACGGGTTTTGTTTGAAAAAACAGGTGGCCACTGATGGTGTCGCTGGCACCATTAAGTTGAAGTGTATTCAGTGGTATGCCTTGGCTGATGGCCTCCATGGGTACATTATTCATCAGCTCATCAAGAAAACGGCTGGTTTGGCGAACATTTCTCGCCACTTCGGACATGCCTTTTTTTCCTTTATCGAGCTCTTCAATCACGACCATGGGCAGGTAAATGTCATGCTCCTTAAAGCGGAAGAGGGCGGTGGGATCGTGCATTAGCACATTGGTATCCAGGACAAAAAGACGTGGTTTTTGGGTTCGATTTTCTGACATGCGAGGCCTCAAGTTACTGACAAGCAGGATCTGTTAACAGCAGTGGAGCACGAAAGACAGACCGCAATGTATTGGAGGGAAATGTTCAGTTGCGCTTTCCGGTACGCATGGCTTTGAGTGTTTTAAGCACCTCTTCAACGTGCCCCTTAACCTTCACTTTGCGCCATTCATGGTACAGCTTTCCCTCTTCATCAATAAGAAATGTGCTGCGCTCTATTCCTCTCACCTGTTTACCGTACATCGATTTCATCTTTATAACATCAAAGGTGTGGCAGAGGCGTTCATCTTTATCGGATAACAGGTCAAATGGAAAACCCTGTTTGGCTTTGAAGTTCTCCTGGGCTTTTATACTATCGCGTGATACGCCGAGAATGATGGCTGACTGGCGTCGAAACTTTGCGATGGCCGAGCTGAAATCGAGACCTTCCTGGGTGCAGGCGGGAGTACTTGCTTTTGGGTAGAAGTAGAGAACAATGGGTTTGCTGAAATAGTCACTAAATTTAATACGCTTATCGCCTGTAGCCGGGAGCTCAATGTCTGGCACAGGTTGACCAATGGAGACTTGGCTCATGATTCGAGACTCCCTCCTTAACCTTTAATGGGTTCGATGACGGCATCCAAATTTAAGGCGTCACAGTAGTCCATGAAGTCCTCTCTCAGAAGGGCGATTTGGGTATCAGCTGGGATGCCAACACTCAGATGTACTGAAAACATCGGGGTGCCAGTGTGCGCTGCTGAGTAGCTATTGGTCATCATGTCTTCGATATTGATATTGCGCTCAGAAAAGAATTCAGCCAATTGATTAACAATACCTGGATGGTCCATCGAGACTACTTCTACTAGGTAAGGCAGTAGGTTACTTGAGGGAATACGACCTTCAGTGCGTCTGCAAATGATAGTCAGGCCCAATTCACTTTGCAACTCAGGAACCGCTGACTCCAGCTTTGCCAAGGTGTTCCAGGGACCTTCAATTAACAGGAGAATGGCAAATTCTCCACCCAGTACAGTCATGCGACTATCCGTAATATTGCAGCCTTCATCAAGGACTTTCTTGGAAAGATCCTTGACGATTCCGGGGTGGTCCTTGCCCAGTGCTGAGATAACCAGAAAATTCTTCGGTTTTGACATAGAATTATTTGTGCTCAGATGTTTATCTAGGCCTGAATTCACAGGTTCATCGGGGCGGATTGCACAAACTATTGATCCAAAAGCTATATAGAAATTATCACCAGCCCCAAGAGGATGTTATGAATTACTATATACACGATCTGTTATCAGTATTTTGTACCTTTTCCCTATTGAAATCCAGTTTTCAGACCAGGGTTTCTGAGAGTGTACCATCAGCAATGAGTATCAAGCGATATTTTGCTTGCTGGATGAGGAATTTATTAATTGGTTCAACATATCAGTTCAACATATCACCAGTTTACATCAGGCATTCGCGGTCAATTGCGGAATCTGAGTTAAGCTACTTGTCAGGGCCACAAGCCACAGGCTAACATTGCGAATTGATTTGAAATAAATGGAGTGAACTCATGTTTCGCGGCAGTATGGTAGCAATGATCACTCCCATGAGTGAAGATGGCAGCCTTGACTACAACGCCTTGCGCGCTCTGGTAGCGTTCCATATCCAGCAAAAAAGTGATGCCATCGTAGCTGTTGGCACGACAGGGGAATCAGCGACTCTGGACGAGGAAGAGCATTGTGAAGCGATCCGTCGAGTTGTTGACTATGCGGATGGCCAGCTCCCAATCATTGCTGGTACAGGAGCCAATTCGACCCGTGAGGCGATCAGTTTGACAGAATGCGCCAAAGAGGCGGGTGTGGATGCCTGTCTTCTGGTGACGCCCTATTATAATAAACCCACTCAAGAGGGGCTTTTTCAACACCACAAAGCAGTGGCGGAAGCTGTTGATATACCTCAAATTCTCTATAATGTGCCAGGACGGACCGCCTGTGACATGCTGCCTGAGACGATTGCTCGCTTGGCATCCATTCCCAATATTATTGGAGTTAAGGAGGCAACGGGTGATCTTTCTCGTTTGCAGCGCCTAAAGGAGCTTTGTGATCCTGATTTCGAGTTATATAGTGGGGACGATGCTACTGGCTGCGAGTTTTTGCTGCAAGGCGGACATGGTGTTATCTCAGTGACAGCAAATGCGGCACCACGCTTGATGCATGATATGGTAGCGGCTGCATTGGCAGGGGATCGTGCTCAGGCGGAGCTGCTCGACGGACAACTGTCTGGATTGCACCGAGCTCTTTTTGTTGAGTCCAATCCAATTCCAGTGAAGTGGGCGATGATGGAGCTTGGTCTGGCAGGAAAAGGCATTCGTTTGCCACTTACTTGGCTGACACCGTCTGCGGAACCCTTGGTACGCGACGCCATGCAACAGGCAGGTATTATATGATGTATCTGTTTGTGCTCTGTTGGGTAAAGCTGGATGTCTGAGCAATACCCCAGAGCACAGCTACAAATCGCCTCATTTTCGCCTTTTTTAATGGCAAGCCGGCTATGACTGAGTGGATTGGTAAAGTGTCCATGAATTACGCACTAAACTTGGCACAAGATTTTTTGTCATAGGCAACACACAACTTACTGAACTCCCTAGTTATGCGATTAAGCCCAATTTTCCTCTCTCTGTTACTACTGATCCTACCGCTATTTGGTTGCAGCTCTGATGGTGGTTATTTTTCAACCTCAGATCGCATGTACCGTACCCAGAAAGAGACGGTGGATGACCTTGACGTGCCACCTGATCTAACCAGCTCGACGATGCAAGACGCATTGATGATACCTGGTTCGGGAAGTGCCTCTTACGAGGATTATGCTCATCAAAGGGAGAAGTCGACTGGCACTATTGTTGCTGAACAGGTGCTACCTGAGTTCGATACGATTAGGGTGAATCGCAATGGTGATCAGCGTTGGCTGGTGATTCAAGCTCAGCCGGAAAGTGTTTGGCCCAAAGTGGTGGCGTTCTGGCGCACAAATGGCTTGCTGCTTGTCGAGCAGAATCCAACTATTGGTATTATGAAAACGGATTGGCTTGAGAGTCGTGCCGATATTAAGCAGGGACCAATTACCGAGTTCTTACGCAAGGCGCTTGAGGGGATCTACACATCAGCCACCCGTGATCAGTTTCGGGTACGTCTGGAGAGAGGAGAGGAGCCAGGTACTACTGAGATCTATCTGACCCACCGTGGTCTGGAAGAAAAACTAAAAGAGGATGTCAGTGGCGATGCTGACACGACTTATTGGACGCCTCGTCCCAACGATCCGGGTATCGAGGTGGCAATGCTGCGTAGTCTGATGGTCTATCTTGGAGCTTCTCAGGAAAAAGCCGAAGCGGCTATTACAGCACCAGATAACCGTGAAGATCACTCCTGGTTAGTGAAAAATGGGGAGCGTTCAGAGCTTATGGTTAACGAAGATTTTCCTCATGCCTGGCGTCTTACCGGGGTTGCCCTGGATCGAGTAGGATTTGCGGTGGAAGATCGGGATCGCACATCAGGCATCTATTACGTTCGCTACAATGAATTGCAGAAAAATGATGATGAAGACAAGGGATTCTTCTCCAAGCTTGCCTTTTGGAGAGATGATGAAGTAGAGATCGATTACAAGGCTCAATACCGGGTGAAGCTCAAAACCGAAGATGAGGGTACCCTTATCACGGTACAGGATGAGAAGGGCGGGCCAGCAGCTGCTGAAGTAACTGAGAGAATTCTGGGGCTGATTCACGAACAGATACGTTAATTTGTGTCACTGCGCTTTGCTTTTTTGGGAAGTGGCAGTTGTGGTAATGCACTACTTATTGAGACACTCTCTGTCAGAGTTTTGCTGGATTGTGGATTTTCAGCATGTGAGACTGAGTGATGTCTCATGTCACTAGTGTGGTGCTTCATACAAATTGACGATGATAGCGTGACGCTAAGCGGTTAGCCGCTAGGCGCGTGCCGCCGGGAATGGCTTCTCCCTTTCCAAGGCGCGCAACAACGCGGATG
>JARRQF010000066.1:0-36122 GCA_037382065.1 Candidatus Thiodiazotropha sp.
ATGGAGCGGTCAACTGATTTTTTTAGGTTCAAGCATTGCAACGCAGTATCCTGGCCTGAGCAGGCTTCCCTTCGGGCGAGACGCTATCATCGTCAATTTGTATGAAGCACCACACTAGCGCAACGCTGTTTCGACGCTTCGCCCCTGGCACCAGCATGCTGGGGGGCAGGGGCACCAATTTTAGCTTAAACCTAGGGTTAAATCGTCTCAATCCCACCCATATAGGGTTTCAATACTGTCGGAACCTGAACGGAGCCATCCGCTTGCTGATAGTTTTCCAAAACCGCTACCAGGGTCCGTCCTACTGCTAATCCTGAACCGTTCAGGGTGTGCAGAAGCTCTGGTTTACCTGTCTCAGGATTACGCCATCGGGCTTGCAGGCGGCGTGCTTGAAAATCGACAAAATTGGAGCAAGAGGAGATCTCACGATAGAGATTTTGCCCAGGCAGCCAGACTTCCAGGTCATAGGTTTTAGTTGATGAAAAACCGATATCCCCGGTACATAGTGTCACCACACGATAGGGTAGCTCAAGTTTCTGAAGAATTGTCTCGGCATGCCCCACTAGCTCTTCAAGGGCCTGAAATGATTGACCTGCCGGTACAGCTTGCACTAGCTCCACCTTTTCGAACTGGTGTTGTCGAATCATCCCTCGGGTATCTTTGCCATATGAGCCTGCTTCGGAACGAAAACAGGGGGTATGCGCGACCCATTTACGAGGCATGTCATCGGCTTCAATGATTTGATTGCGCATCAGATTGGTTACCGGCACTTCTGCTGTGGGAATCAAGTAGTATTCTGACTCGCCACAGAGCTTAAAGAGATCCTCCTCAAACTTCGGTAACTGCCCTGTGCCTCGCAGACTATCGGCATTGACCATGTAAGGCACATAAGCCTCGGTATAGCCATGCTCCATGGTATGGGTGTCGAGCATCAACTGGATCAGCGCCCGATGCAACTTGGCCAGAGAACCTGTCATCACGGCAAATCGCGAACCGGTAATACGCACTGCCGCCTCTAAATCGAGCCGTCCACTATCGCTCCCCAGGTCTACATGATCTTTGGGCTCAAAATCAAACTGACGGGGTTCGCCCCAGCGCCGCTCCTCCCGATTATCTGCTTCATCCCGCCCATCAGGCACAGATTCATGTGGAATGTTAGGTATGCCAAGGGTGATCTCAGAGAGTTCAGCCTGTACCACATTCAGTGCTTCCTGACTTGCTTTGAGCTTATCACCAAGTTCGGCCACTTGTGCCCGCAGTGGCTCGATATCCTCTCCCGCAGCTTTCGCCCTACCGATCAATTTTGAGCGGCTGTTGCGCTCATTCTGCAACTCTTGAGACTCCACCTGAAGTCGTTTACGGCGCTCTTCCAGCTCAGCAATGCGCTGCGTATCCAACTCAAAGCCTCGGCGCAGGAGTTGCTGGGCCACCTCGCCCAGATTATTTCTTAATAGTCGTGGATCCAACATTGATCATTCACCCATATTGACGTATGCGGGCCAGCTCACCACATGGCCTGGCTCGACCCATTGATTCAAATCATGCAGTATTTTTTCCACCCGTTCCGGTAAGTCAAAAAACTCTATGACCAGCGGCAGATCCATGGAGATATCCAACAGCGAAGCCTCATGCGCCTTGCCCGAGCGACCGAAACCAGCGATACCACGGAACGCCGTAACACCTCGAACCTTCTCCTCCTGGTGCAGGAAATCGAGCAGTTTTCTGAGTTGATGGTCCCCTTCGGTGATATAGACTCTCACCAGAGTCACTTCGACCTGCTTCATAGCTGCCTCCCCAAAATCAGACCAAACCAACAAGCCAATAAGCAAGCGGTTACACTTAGCAGAACATTTAGGCCCGCCCTGAGTAACTCGGCCTGCTCAAGCAGATTGAGGGTTTCAATCGAAAAGGTGGAAAAGGTAGTAAAGGCACCCAGGAACCCGACAAGCAGTGCACCGCGCAACTCTGGCGAAACCAGCGTCCTCTCCAGCAGCAGCACATAGAAAAATCCCATCGCCAACGAGCCTAGAATATTCACGGCCAGGGTACCGTAGGGTAACCCTCGCCCCAGCAGGCTATAAACCCCGCTGGATACCCAAAATCGGAATAGCGCCCCGATGGCACCGCCTGAGGCAATGGCTAGCAACTGATTCAATCTCGATTCCTATCGCCCATACAAAAAACGCGATTATAACCTTAATTCCACAGTTAACCGCTAATATCTGGCATCAGGGCTGGTAAAATAAATATTCAGGCAAGATTCCTAAAGCTTATTATCTGAAGTCCCAGCGATAGCCAGCATAGAAAAAGTAGTCAGTGAAGTTTGTCACCTCCACACCATCATCCTCCTCAAACCAGTTAAGGCCCCCCTCCACCTCAAAGGTAAGATTCTTGCGGAAACGGTAGTCGCTGCGAAGAAAAGGGCTAATGGTAAGACGAGAGCCGTCATTATCCTTATTTTGCCGAGATGAGAAATCGAGTCGCGGATTAATGCGCCAAGCATTGGTAATAGGATAGCGATTGCTGACTCCCAGCCGATAGGTATTCGAGGTATCAGAATCGGAGTAACGTAAACTGAATACACCGATATCACCCTGCTTTAATAGGTCATTCTTAATTAATTGAAAAGTATAGAAAAACTCAGTATCTGTTGCCTCAGTGCCCAGTACACCACCGGATGCTGTTGTCTCACCCGTTTTGCTTACAGTGATATCACCACTTAACTGTAATGTCTCTGTGTAGGGATAACTAACGCCTAAAGAAGCGGTTGTCGTCTTCGCTGAGCGGTCCTTGGCCAGCTCATAAATCTCATTATCTGTATAGTAATTCTGCATCACCTCAATTGACTCAAGTGGCATCAAAGTATCAGGATCATTCTGTCCACTCAGGGCATTTGAGGTCGAGAGTATGGGGCTATTGCGATAATCCAGATTCATATAGAGAGTGGTCATATCCGCAAATCGCCAATTGCCCTGGAGCATAAGAATGCCCAACTCGCTATGGAAGATGTCATAGTCTATTAAGCTGAAAAACGATTTATCTTCATCAAAATAGCGAATCTCTCCCCCCAAGGCCCTGCGGTCTACAAGACCATCAACCCGCTGCTCGACAAGAAATAGACTCAGATCCCAGTTCTCAATAATACTTGCGACATCTCCGCTGATTCCTGCGAATTGCTTATGCTTATTAAGAAAGGTATCCCTTGACCGCTCAACAGGCAGACCAGCCGTTGCTCTGATCTTGATATCTGGAGTCAACTCATAGCCCAACACTAGACCATCAAACCGATTGAGGATGCCGCTTGAGCGTAATCTCTGACGACCAAAACGGGCATTGGTTCTTGACTCTAAATGCTCTACATCGAGATAGGCGTCGCTGATGGTCGAATCATTATCGCCTTCAGGCAGTAAATCGTAGACAAGGCTGCCCGTCAGTTTCATTCGAATATCGTAGTTGGCGCTTCTGCGGCGTGCGTTAAAATCGACAAAATTCTCTATTTCAGATCTGGAAACACTGTCTTCATCTTCGACAAACGGGCTATCGATGGTATCTCTGCGATAGCTTTGAGAGAAACTACCATAGGTATCCCAGATGGCTTTATCCTCCTCCTCTTCACTACCCGGTTCACCAGGCTTTCCCTGCTGTTTTCGGCGTGGCTCTTTGGGGCTCTGGGGTGCTGTCTCCAACCCAAGCAGACGCTGCCACACCCGTTCGGCATCTTCTCCCAGGGGGTATTTTTCCAGATAGAGGCGGTATTCCCCTTTTGCATGGGCAATCTGACCATTTCGTTCCCGAGACAAGCCAAGGAGCTCCAGGGCCTCCTTTGAGTAGATATTATCTGGCTCTTCCAGTAACGCCTCTAAAAGCCGTACTGCCTTGGCATAATCGCCTACAGTGATGGTGCGGCGAATCATCTCCATCATACCTGTCAAACGCGGATCGACATCCACCAATACAGGCTCTTTCATCATCTGCCCATCAAATAACGGCTCCAGATCTCTGTCGAAAAAAGCTTTACGACGCTCAGCAATATCTGCTGTATCAATCCAGGCATCGGGATAGAAGCCTTTAACCGCTTTTAGTTGTTCTCTAGCTTCCTCCTTGGTACGAAAAAAACCTAATCTGAGTTGATACCTGGCTGTCTCTTCTAGCTGCATCTTAGTGGTATAGATAAGCTGATTTTCACCCACAGGAACCGGGGCAATCTTTGAAAAATCCACCGGTTCAGTTTTAACGCTAAGATTGATAACATAGATAACCAACGGCAATGACTTAACGCTAAGTGGTGCCCGAGATTCCGATGTTGGCAGTTCAGTGGCACTATCTATTTTGCTCAAACCTGGTAATCTCCCAGGCGGCTTCTCTGGCAGAATGAAATCCATCACATAAAAATCTCGTCCCTGACGAATCTTGAAATCTTTAACCGCACTAGCGAATGAGATCAGCAGTGTGGAGGTGCCAATTCTATTGCCTTGAAAAACCACTTTTGCCAAAGGAACGGGCTCAGTGGGACTCCAAGTTAACTGATCCTCTTCAAGCCACTCACCATCAGCTTGTCCAGCTGCCTGACCTAGTTGCGTATCAGATGTCTGTCCCACTTTAATCTGGATACCAACTTCACTGTTTGCCTCATTCACCAAATGAGAAACATAACGCACTGGCACATTAAAATGGACTGAAATGACATTGGCACCTTTCTCCGTGCGAATTTCAATGCGATCAAGCACACGGGTGGCACCAAAGAGCTGCCCTGCCATCAACATCAGTAGCAATGCCAGTAGCCAGAGGTGGATTCTTGGTTGAATTGTGAACTGCACTCTTAAATTACCTGATGAGTGTTACAAGGCACGTGAATTTGGCTAATCCCAATCACGATCTCTCACGCTGTGGCATCGACTACCTGCACAATTCCGGTCATTACTAAGACCACTGTGCTTACTCACTCCTGAACGATAGTCATTCGCATGACAGCCAGCACAGTCTGGTGCATAGGCTGGGGATGGCCAGGGAATTGACTCACTATTACTGGTATGGCAGTCATCACATGACAGACTGACGCCATGATCACCAGGATAACTTCCAGAGGTATGACTGTATTTGGTAACAGGTATCCAACCATTTGTCGTATGACATCCATCACACTGAGCTGTGGTCGCAAAATGGCCTTGAGGCATGCCGGTTGCGGTTGTGCCATTGTGGCAGGAATTACAGTTACCATTCACACTGGAGTGGTCAAAACTGATACTGCTCCAGTTTGAGGTAGAAGTATGGCAGTCATCACACTGAGCTGTGGTTGCCACATGAGTGACAGGCTTGCCAGTTGCGATGGTGCCGTTGTGGCAACTAGAGCATGTACCCGCCACATTGCTATGGCTAAAACTGACACTCAGCCAATTGCTGGTCGATAGATGACAGCTACTACACTCCGCCGTGGTCGGTATGTGGTTTGCCGGCCTGCCAGTTGCCAGTATGCCGTTATGACAACTTGAACAACCAGTAGTGATACCTTGGTGACTGAAATGGACGCTTGTCCAATCCGTTGTTGAGATGTGGCAGATATCACACTGCGCTGAGGTCTGAATATGATTAGCAGGCTTGCCTGTTGCGGTCACACCATTATGGCAACTGGAGCAAGTACCCGTTACATTGACATGAGTGAAATGCACATTCAACCAGTTTGTGGTTGAGAGATGACAGTCGTCGCACTGGGCTGTGGTCGTAATATGCCCTGGATCTTTACCTGTCGCTGTAACCCCATCATGACAGTTCGAACAGTTACCTGCCGAGTTACTATGGTCGAAACTGATCGATAGCCAGTTGGTTTGCGAAGTATGGCACGCATCGCATTCGGAAGTGGTTACCACATGATTTCCTGGTTTTCCTGTCGCAGTAGTACCGTTATGGCAGCTCGAACAGCTTCCAGTAACAACAGAATGGTCAAAATTCACAGCTGTCCAGGTGGTCTGCAAGATATGGCAGACATCACAAGCGGCTGTCGTCGCCACATGGCTGGCTGATTTACCTGTAGCGACACTACCATTGTGACAGCTCTGACAACTTCCGCTTACGGTACTATGATCAAAACGAATCGAGTTCCAGTTTGTTGTGGATATGTGGCAGCTATCGCACTGGCCAGTTGTGGCAATATGTGTGGCACTCTTACCAGTAGCGATGGTGCCATTATGGCAACTAGAACAGGTCCCCGACACGCCAGAATGGTTAAAAGTGCCCGTCGTCCAGGTCACAGTTGTATGACAGCTTTCACAAGGTTCTGTGGTGGGAATATGATTTGCCGGCTTACCTGTCGCATCAACATTATTATGGCAGGATGCACAACCGGTAGTGATATCTGTGTGATCGAAGCGAATACTGCTCCAAGTGGTGTTTGAAATATGACAGTTATCGCAGGCGGCATTGGTCTGGATATGATTACCCGGTTTACCAGTAGCTGTCGCCCCGTCATGGCAGCTTGCACAACTGCCAGTAACAACTGAGTGGTCAAACCTTATCTGTTGCCAATTTGTGGTTGAGGTATGGCATGCCTCGCAGGATGCCGTTGTTACCACATGAGTGGCGTGCTTTCCGGTCGCTCTTACGCCATCATGGCAGGACTGGCAACTACTGGTGACCCCATCATGATTGAAGTGGCTGATAACCCAGCTATTGGTGGTATGACAGGTGTCGCAAGAGGCATTAGTCAGCACATGAGAGGGGTTTTTTCCTGTGGCGATATCACCATTATGACAGGCAGCACAGTCGGCAATAATATCCTGGTGATCGAAACCCTCTAAGTTCCAATTATTGGTTGTATGACAAGCATCACAAGGTGAGTTTGTGGCGATATGGGCTGCATGCTTACCTGTCGCAGTTGTACCGTTATGACAGGATACGCAAGGTGCAGTAACCCCATCGTGATTGAAGTTAGAGGTCGTCCAACTACCCACTGTATGACAGATATCACACTCAGAACTGGTCTGCAGATGGTTGCTGTGCTTACCGGTGGCCCGCACACCGTTATGACAACTGGAGCAGACGCCTGCGGTAGTAACCGCACTATGATCGAAATTGACTCTGAGCCATGACGTTGTCGATGAGTGGCAGATATCACACTGCTCATTGGTGGAAATATGATTGCTGTGTTTACCTGTTGCCGTTGTGCCATTGTGACATGAAGCACAGACACCTGTGGTGGTTACAACGCTGTGATCAAAGCTGGTGTCGGTCCAGTTAATGGTCGAAAGATGGCAGGTATCGCATTGCGCCGTCGTCTCAATATGCTGGGCATGCTTGCCTGTCGCCAAAGTGCCATCATGGCAATTAGAACAGGCACCGCTTGCTGCCACATTATCATGATTAAAATTGATACTGGTCCAATCGATGGTCGACACATGACAACTATCACACTGTGCATTGGTCGGAATATGGACAGCAGGCATTCCTGTAGATATCACTCCATCATGGCAACTGGAACAGCTGCCTGCCACATTAGCGTGGTCGTACCGACCAGTACTCCAAGTAATCGTGTTATGGCAATTCTCACAAGGCTCATCAGTTGGAAGATGCGTATCGGGTTTACCTGTGGCATCCACATTGTTATGACAGGATACGCAACCACTTGTAACGCCTGTATGATCGAAGCGAACGCTTGTCCAAGTTTCATTAGATATGTGGCAGTTATCACAGGCAGCATTGGTATCAATATGATCAGATGATTTTCCTGTGGCAGTTATGCCGTCATGACAACTCGCACAAGTACCATTGACAACCGAGTGATCAAAGGCTACTTCAGTCCAGTCGGTGGTTGAAGTATGACACACCTCGCACGATGCATTGGTATTGACATGAGCCGCGTGTTTACCAGTCGCCCTGACACCGTTATGACAGGACTGACAACCACCAGTGACCCCTTCATGATTGAAGCTGGCAATCGCCCAGCCATTAGTATTATGGCAAACATCGCAGGATGAGGTGGTGGGTATATGGTCGTTATGCTTTCCTGTCGCCACATTTCCATTATGACAAGATGCACAACTTCCAGAGACCCCTTCATGGGTAAAACCAGTCAAATTATTCCAATCGGATGTCGAGTGGCAAGCTTCACAGGAGGATGTAGTCTGGATATGAGCACCATGCTTACCTCTCGCAATAACGCCATTATGACAAGACTCACACTCGCCGCTAATACCTTCATGGGAGAAATCATTAATACTCCATGCCGTCACTCTATGGCAGCTATCACACTGCTGATCGGTCGTAAGATGGTTGGCATGTTTACCTGTGGCACGCACACCGTTATGACAAGTATCACAAACACCGTCTGTTTCAATAGAGGCATGATCAAAGCTAACGTTCGTCCAGGTATTGGTGGAGTCATGACAGATATCGCACTGTTCTGTGGTTACAATATGAGTGGCATGCTTTCCCATGGCAACAGTGCCATTGTGACAGCTAGAACATACCCCGACGGTATTCACACCACGGTGATCAAAACTGGTGTTCGACCAGTCATTGGTTGAGTTATGGCAGCTATCGCACTGGGCGTTGGTCTGTATGTGGCTTGCATGCTTACCCGTCGCACGGACACCGTCATGACAGCTTGAACAGACGCCAGCAGATGGAAAGTTATCATGACTGAAATTAATGACATTCCAGTTTGCGCTGGTGGCGTGACAAACATCGCATGACTCATTGGTGACAATATGGGTGTTATGTTTACCAGGAGCCTGAATACCATCATGACAAGTTGCACATGTTCCTGATACAACTCCACTGTGATCAAAACCGACCAAATCCCAAGATTCCGTAGAGGTATGGCATCTATCGCATTCGGCAGTGGTCGCAATATGATCGGCAGGCTTGCCGGGTTGAGTCACACCATCATGGCAACTGGAACAGCGGCCAAAGGCCTCTTCGCCATGAATAAAATCAATGACCAACCAGGAGTTTGTTGAGGTATGACAATTTTCGCAGGGTTGGTTGGTCGCCATGTGTCCAACATTCTTGCCAGTGGCACTCACCCCATTATGGCAGCTCTCACATGCTCCGTGCACCCCGGCGTGAGAGAAGTTAGCCACGCTCCAATTATTGGTGCTATGACAAACATCACAGGCCTCTGAAGTTAAGATATGAATTGACGACTTGCCTATGACATTAATGCCATTATGACAGGTTTCACAACTGCCACTGGCAACATTGGAATGATCAAAAAAGACCAATAGCCAACTGCTTGTAATATGACAGCTATCACAGGACTCAGTAGTAGCAATATGGGTGGCATGCTGACCCGTTGCAATCTTGCCATTGTGACAGCTTTCACAGGACCCGGTAACTGCCGTGTGGTCAACATGACTGACCCGTCCCCAGCTAAATGTGGAGTGGCAAAATTCGCAGGTATTAGCCGAGTGAATATGATCGCTACCCTTACCTTGCGCCGCACTACCGTTATGACAAGAGAAACAGCCACTTCTGATTGTGCCATGATCAAACCGTGCCACATGCCAACCAACGGTGGTATGGCAATCATCACATCGATCGCCACTGCGTATATGACCTAAGGGTTTACCGGCCGCATTAGCATCATTGTGGCAGGCATCACACAACACAGGCGTGCCTGCAAACTGACCTTTGTCATGGCACTGATCGCATTCGACATGTCTATGCTCTCCTGTCAGTGGAAAACCCGTTGCAAAATGATCAAACTGTTCTGCTGCAACCTGTAAAGGGCTTGCCAATAAGAGACTAAACAGCAAACCAAGGTGAAAAATAACTGAAACAGACCATCTGTATCTTTTGTGGAGTGTTTGAATCATAACCATCCTAGTGCCGCTTGATCAGCGAATTACCGGTTCTTCGAAAGTGTCAGTACTATGACAACGATCACAGTGACGACCAAACCCGCCTCGATGAATATCATCGCCTCGATGGCAGCCATAACAGTGATTTGCAGAGTGCTTAGTGTGATCCGTCATGAGCGTACGGTGACACTCATGGCAAAAAATCTCACTGTGTTTTCCATCCAACTTAAAGTTAGTTTGACTATCGTGATCAAATGTCCATAACATCCAGGCATTGGGGTTGTGGCATTCACCACATAATTTACCCATCCTTCCTTCGTGGATATCATCCGCTTCATGACACGACAGACACTCCCGATCAGCTTGTTGAAACTCTGCAGTTAAATGGCAAGATTCACAGGCAGTCACACTGTGAATGCCAATCAATGGAAAACGGGTAATGTCATGTTCGAAAAATAGTTTTTTGGTCCAGCCGTTTTCATTATGACAATAGCCACAATCCTCACCCTGTTCTTCCTTGTGCACATCAATTGCTCGGTGACAGGTGACACACTCTGCGTCTTTTAAATCATCCATCGCTGCACTGCGATGACAGGCATGGCATGTCAAATCTTTATGTTTTCCTCGAAGTGCGAATTTCGCGTCTTTTTCATGATCAAAATCGGTTTTTTTCCAGCTTTCTGCACGATGACACTCCTGACACTTCTTACCATTACGCCCCTTATGATCATCATCTTTTTCATGACAGGAGAAACACTTCATAGATAGTTTCTTATCAAAGGGGCCACGCTTATGACAGGTATCACAGGGCACATCTTTATGTCGCCCTTCGAGAGCAAATTCCGTGTCCACTCGATGATTGAAAGAGAGTTCTTTCCACTCTTCGCTGCTATGGCACTTCGCACATACTTTTCCATACCGCCCGTTGTGTGAATCATTGATCAAATGACAGCCGATACACTCTTTCGGTGTATTTTTGTAGTGTTCGTCGGCATGGCAGAGCTTACAATCCAGATCGATGTGTTTGCCTATGAGTGGATAATCTGTATCCAAGTCATGATCAAAGTCCTGCTTCTTCCAGCCTTTTTCATTGTGGCAATTATCACACTCCTCACCCAATTTCCCCCGGTGTGCATCATCTGACTCATGGCATTTAAAACAGACCGAAGGTGCTTGACTATATTTTTTCAAATCCTCAGTGTGACAAAGCCCGCAGGTAAGCATTTGATGTCTACCCCTGAGTGCAAAATCGGTTTTCTCATGGTCAAAGGATTCCGTATCGAAATTTATGATATCCCTATCACGCCCCTTATGCTCTGTGTGACATTTTTTACAGTTAGACGATTGTTTCTTATCCAGCTTGCCATGAAATCCCTTTCTCTCCTCGATATCTTTCGCTACATCGCTGTGATCATGACAAGAGAGACAACGTGCCACCTGATCCATTTTCTTCAACGTTTCATGGCAGCTTTCACACTTCTCTTCGAATGCCTCGTGACCACTGATGACCTCTCCAGGCATTAATAACAGGTCCAACTTTCCCGCATAGCCTGGAGAAATTGAAAGGACCAGCAGTAGTAATATGCAAAGGCCATACCAGAAAATTTGGTTCATTAAGAATCTAAGGATTAAATCAGTTGGTTACGATTAATAGGCATGAACAGCATAAACATGCACAAAACCAGTAATCACCATCATGATGAATAGCGGCATATGCAATAAATGCCAGATTGCAAAAAGTCTCTCATAGAAATGTAGCTCGAGAATCTGTCTAAGTATACGACGGTGTGTTAGTAAGATATTCCGGATACGAAGCTGTTTACGACGAACCTTGGCCTTATCCCAGCCCTTTCGGTGTCCAGCTAGCAAAAGCTTCTTATTCAATGAGCGCATCAATGCAGGATAGAGTCTGGCTGAGGCTATGCGCATTTTGGCCCAGTGTCTGGCACTGCTGAGAGCCCCAGATGGCGCATTCATGACCTCCTGCTCATACTGTTTCAACTGCTCTCGTGCCATCGGCTGAATTTCAAACAGGCGACCGATTTTCTTCTTCAGCAATTCAGAATCAGCGTGCAATGATGCAAAAGAAGCCTTGCTACCATACAATCCGTAGTGGATACGAGTATAGAAGTAGCGACCAAACAGTCCACTGATGGCTACGATCAGCATGCTGAAAAAGGCGACCCGACCATTCAAGGATCCCAAACGATAACTGGAGTGCATCATGATTAGCACAGGCCCAAGAACGCCAAACACCATATGCAGGCGAAACCAGAACTTGACGCTGAGCCATTTTGACATAAAGCGCAGGCGTTTACGCATGGGATAGAGCAGCAATAGCAACATCATGCTGCCACCCACTATACCCATCCAGTACCCCCAGCCATTCTCTGGGGTCCAAACCGCCTCAGCGCGATTTAGCCAGGCCATATAAAGTAAAAGGAGCGAAAACAGGGTAAATACCAGCGTTGTAATCATGCTCACTCTACGCAGCCACATGGAGAGCAAGCGATCCAGTACTGTCTCATCGACCCTGGGTGACATGGCTACTATATCCATCAAAATCATCTACTTATGGTATAAGTTAATATAGTTCAAGCTAGTTGCATAATTTTATATTTAATGTGGACTGCAATTAGCTATGTTCCCGGAACTTGACTCTATCATAGATTGGGATACATTTCCCATCTATGAATGACCTCACAAAATCATAATTCAATAATCATCATGTTTATAGCAAGATGAGTCTATATGTGAAATTAACGTCTAGAATTTAGGCTGATTTTCCCACACACTGACTTATAACATCTTTTATAGATAATCAAAAAGAAATTTGACGATGCAGTACAGCTTTGACTTTTACCTCATTTACGCCTTTCCCATACTTTTTTTATGGACAATCGTTATTCTTCACAATAAACGCAAGAGCAAAAGGAATCTGGCGCTTAAAACTGAGGAGTTTGAGGCCGGATTGACTGAACCAGCCTCTCTACACCCTCTGATCGATCCTGCTAAATGCATGGGTTGCGGAACCTGCGTCAAGGCCTGTCCCGAGCAAGCGAATCACCCGGTATTGGGGCTCATAAATAAGAAGGCAGAGTTAATCGCCCCTACCAACTGTATTGGTCACGGCACCTGTAAAACCGCTTGTCCTTTTGATGCGATATCGCTGGTATTTGGCACGGAAAAGCGCGGCGTGGATATCCCTCTGCTCCAACCCAATTTCGAAACCAGCCAACCAGGTATCTTTATTGCCGGTGAACTGGGAGGTATGGGGCTCATCAGAAATGCCATCGAACAGGGCTATAAAGCATTGGACCATATCGCAGAAACGCTCAAAAGTAGGGGATCAGCTCCACTAGATGTGGTCATTGTCGGGGCAGGACCTGCCGGTTTTAGTGCTTCACTAAGAGCCTTGGAGAAAAAAATACGCTATAAAACTGTCGAGCAGGAATCCCTCGGTGGCACGGTCTTCCAGTTTCCCAGAGGCAAGCTGGTTCTAACGGCTCCGGTCAAACTCCCTCTCGTTGGCGCAGTGAAATTTACTGAAACCACCAAAGAGGCCCTGCTTGCATTTTGGCAAGATGTGGAACAGAAAACCGAGGTGCAGATCAGCTATCATGAACGGGTAGAAAAGATAACACCGAGTGACAAGGGTGGATACAAGGTCAAAACCAACAAAGATACCTATCATACCAAAACGGTATTGCTCACTATCGGTCGGCGAGGCACCCCAAGAAAGCTTGGCGTGCCAGGTGAGGATATGAGTAAAATCACCTACCGCTTGATCGACCCAGAACAGTATAAAAATCAGCATGTTCTAGTTGTGGGTGGAGGAGACAGTGCCCTGGAGGCGGCAACCAGCATTGCCGATAGACCAGGCACCACCGTGACGCTCTCCTATCGAAGCGGCGCTTTTAGTCGAGCCAAGAGAATGTCATTAAATTCACAGCAGATAGCGTCATAATTGAGCACGAAGGCGAACAGACTAAAATACCAAACGATGCTGCAATCATCTGTGCCGGCGGCATACTGCCCACTGGCTTTCTAAAAGAGACCGGAATAGATGTGGAAACCAAACATGGTACCGCTTAAGAGAACCAACCCATTCATGCCGTGGTGCCCTTGGCTGGCCGCCCTGCTCTTCGCCACAGCTCTGCCGGTGCTGGCGGTCAATCACGAGGAAGCAGAGAGTGCCATTCGGATCAGGGATTTTGAAACCGCCGCCAAGATTTATCAATCTCTGTCTGAGCAGGGAGACCCTGAGGCCCAATTCGCCCTTGGAGGCTTCTATCGCTCAGGGCGTGGTGTTGAAAAAAATCATAAGAAAGCACTTTATTGGTTTCTTAAAGCCGCACAGCAGGAGCATACCGAAGCACAATATGCCACAGGAGCCATGTATGAACACGGCTGGGGCGTAAAGGCTGATACCACACAAGCTATGAACTGGTATAGCAAGGCAGCCAGTCAGGGACACAAACTGGCACAAAAAAAGCTCGATTACCTTGCCAATTCCTCGCCGGTAGCAGGGCTTAATGACAAACAGACCTCAGAACTGCTCAATCGTGCGGCAGCAGCAGGAAAAACAGAGACGCTGAAACGGATACTAGCCACAGGAGTTTCACCCGACACCCGGGACGATTTTAGCCGCAGCGCCTTGCATGAAGCTGTCATTAACAATCGAGTTGAAGCGGTAGACCTGCTACTTGCTGCAGGGGCAAATCCGAACACCAGCGATAGCCTGGGAGACACACCACTACACTCAGCAGCCGGACGTGGAAATGCCATAATTACGCGCAGTCTGATCAAAGCGGGAGCCAAGCTTGAGACCTTAGATGCCCATAAAAACACGCCTTGATATAGCCATATTAAGAAAGTTCACGGCTATAGCCAATAATCTAAAGAAGGCTGGTGGTATTGCCACCCAGACAACTAATAAAACCACTGACTTTCCAGATCTTGCGAAAATCAGTGCCTCGGTGCAGCCCTCGAAGAACCAACATAGTGAAGAGAAGAACCCGTTTGCCGGGTGGAGCACGCTTCATTTGGCCGCTTGGCGAGGACAGCTCCCCCTGCTGGAAGAACTGCTTAAACAGGGCTCGGATATCAACACACTTGATCCAGAAGGTCTCACACCATTGAGCCGTAGTGTTTGGCAAGGACACGATGAGGTCATTAACCGATTATTGGAACAAAACGCAGACCCAAATCTATCGGCAAAAGGAAGCCCTACCCCACTCCTCCTGGCCTGTCGAAAGAACAATCTGCCGATTGCACAGTTATTGATTGAGCATGGCGCAAAGGTAAATGCCACCACTAATAGTGGCATCACGCCTATCCACATGGCCATTGAACATAAAAACCAACCGCTTATTAATCTGCTTATCGAGCATGGCGCAAACCTCTCCAAGGCAACTGATGATGGCATATCACCACTCATTATGGCAGTGGTCAAACGGCAATCGAATACGGTTCATGCCCTGCTAGCAAAGGGCGCATCTCCTAATCAGGCAGACACAAAAGGCCACTCACCGCTCTACTACGCCATTGAAACCGGTCATAAGAATATCTTTCATCAACTGCTTAAAGCGGGTGCCAAAGCGGACCAGCTAACAAAGGAGGGGCTATCGCCAATGATGCAAGCAGCCTCTTTAGGTCACGCTGATTTTGTTAAAGAATTATTGCCATACGAAAAGGATGTCGACCGATTAAGCAGCAACGGCAATACCGCATTAATGCTGGCGGCTGGAAGTGGATCACTAAATACTGTCAATATTTTGCTGCGCTATTCATTCAGTCTCGAATACAAAAACGCGGCTGGAAACACGGCACTGATGCTGGCCGCTGAGCAGGGACACCTCGATATCGTGAAACGCCTGATGGAATTGAATGCCAATGCCCATCAACTCAACCTAAGAAGGGAAAGCGCCATCGACCTTGCCAAGCGAGGAAAACACAAAGAGGTTGCAGACTACATAGAGGCACACAAGGGCAGCGGCGGATTACTTGACTTTATGCGGTAGGTTTAGGCAAAGCTGATTACGTCTGAGGTTTTGCGATATCTGAACGACGAAAGTGGTACGATGATCATGCTCTCGGATAAGATATTCGAATTAACTGTCTGAGCGTAGCGAGTTTCAAGCCTGCCGGTTTTTGAAAGCATCGCAGCCTACCCGCTGGGCATACATCCGCTTTAGCTAATAAACGATAGGTGCACTTTGCAAAAATCACTTTTTAGTAATACTGATGGATTTACTGATCTATCGCCCCTTGCCCATAGACTCAGACCCAAGAGTAGAGCTGAATTCATTGGTATCGAGGATCTCGAAAATAAGTATCCCTTTCTAAAATCCCAGAAACCTAAAAGCATGATTTTATATGGTCCGCCAGGATCGGGAAAAACCACCTTAGCACATGTTCTGTGCTCCCTAGAAAGCATCGATTTTTTTCCATTCTCAGCTGTCTTATCGGGCGTAGCTGAACTAAAAGTACTCTTTCAATCAGCGAGTAATGCTATTGAAATGCATAATCGTACCCCTGTTATTTTTATTGATGAAATTCACAGGTTTAATAAAGCGCAGCAAGATGCCCTACTCCCTCACGTAGAAAGCGGAAAATTCATACTTATAGGAGCAACCACAGAAAACCCGAGAAGCAGCATTAATAAAGCACTTCTATCAAGACTGCATACCATCGAACTCAAGGCGATAAGTTTTCAAGACACTCTGCGCATTCTAGCCACTGCAATAAATAACCTGGAGACTAATTTTAGCGAGGAAGAGATTGAAATTATGGCTGAATTCTCTGGCGGTGATGCCAGAAAGGCTATTGGCAATTTGGAAATGGCTGTTGGCCTGAAAGAAGAAGGTCGGTTTTCTATCGAAAACTTCAAAAAACTAATTTTAGAAAACGCCAGATCCTATGATCGCAACAAGGATCGGCACTATGATGTCGTCTCTGCGTACATTAAAAGCATGAGGGGCTCTGATCCGGATTCAGCTCTTCTCTGGTTAGCCGTCATGCTCGACGGAGGGGAAGACCCCGTATTTATTGCAAGACGACTTGTCATTTTTGCATCAGAAGATATCGGAAATGCAGATATTAATGGCTTGGCAATTGCAAATAATGCACTTCACATAGTGAGTAATATAGGAATGCCAGAAGCTCGCATTACACTGGCTCAAGCCACCACCTATCTTGCTAGCACTGTAAAAAGTAACGCTGCGTATATCGCAATAAACGAAGCATTAGAATATGTAAAATCTAACCCAACCATTGATGTGCCAGAACATTTAAAAAATTTTCCTGCAAAAAATCACCCAATTAAATACCAATATCCTCATTCATTCGAGGAAAGCTGGGTCGAACAACACTATTCACCTAAGGGAACACCACAGTTCTATAGGCCGAAAAATATTGGCGTTGAGAAGAACATAAGAAATCGGCTTCTGCAACTATGGGGCAAGTTGAAAAAGTACGACTAAGTGACAGGCAAATACCCCCTAGTCTTTAGAACTCAAGTTTCGGAGTTCACCATGAATAAAGAGCCTTCATGGCTGCATTCGACGATGCATTTCTGGCGTTATCCCATACATCGCTTTGCTTTGAAGGCTTTACGGAACGCAGCTTCAGATTTGAACCCTGTCTTTATAATCACCTGTTTGATTGAACCTAAAAAAATCAAGGGCAATTGCACTACGTTGATCTTATGGGGCTCGTCGAGATACCCACTCAATCTCAGAAAGCGCCAAGCATTCGCATGTCACATTTCATGATCGTGATGTAAGCTGCGCTTACGCTATTTTATATCCCCCTCACCCTGGCCCTCTCCCGCTAGGGGAGAGGGGATGCGGGGTTCGAACCCTGGCATGAACAAGCCCTTGGGTGCCACACCGTGAGCTGATGTTTACGATGCACTCGAAAAGTAGACTCCCTCTCCCCTTTTGGAGGGTGTCGCAAAAGTCATAGGGTGGGGTTCTGCCCCACCATTAAAAGGATGAAATGTAGGATGTGGTGAGGTACGAACCGCATCATTGATGCTCGTGAGCCACCCCACTATTGATGCGGTTCGCACCGCTCACCGCATCCTACGATTTTTGCGAATATTCGCGGTATGCTTTTACAACACCCTGGGATGCGGGGTTCGAACCCTGGCGTGAACAAGCCCTTGGGTGCCACACCGTAAGCTGATGTTTACGATGCGCTCGAAAAGTAGACTCCCTCTCCCCTTTTGGAGGGTGTCGCAAAAGTCATAGGGTGGGGTTCTGTCCCACCATTAAGGGATGAAATGTAGGATGTGGTGAGGTACGAACCGCATCATGGATGTTCGTGTGCCACCCCACTATTGATGCGGTTCGCACCGCTCACCGCATCCTACGCAATCACAAATTTTATGATCCATAAAAAAGGGAGCTCCCGCTCCCCGTTTTCACTCCTCTGATTATCATTGTTATCCTCTAACTCATCCAGCCATTCATCAATAGCTGAAGTTATTAAAAGTCGTGCCCTAACACGTTTTCCTGTTTTGGACTTCGTGTGTACCCCACCCTTGCGTAGCAAGGGTGACTGGGCCACATGATTCCTGATGGATCTATCTCTTTTTGGCATATTTCTCTCTCCATTAGCGAGTAACCTGAATAGTTAAACCTAATCGTTATGCGGTCAACTGATTTTTTAGGATTATCTTATTGATTTAATTGATAATAATTCTATTATCTTGTTAATTGAGTTTACTAACCTTTTACGCAGACGATCTGCTTGAGTGTATGTACTACATCAATCAGGTCGCTTTGATGCTCCATAACTGTATCGATGTTTTTATAGGCACCTGGGATCTCATCGATGATCCCTTTGTCTTTCCTACATTCAACCCCTTCAGTCTGGCGAATAACATCCTCTTCAGCAAATTTTCGCTTAGCTGCGTTACGGCTCATTTTTCTCCCTGCACCATGTGAACATGAGCAAAATGACTGAGGATTACCCTTACCACGAACTATGAATGACTTGGCACCCATACTTCCGGGAATGATGCCTAGCTCATCTTCACCTGCCCTGATAGCACCCTTGCGGGTAATAAAAACATGTTCACCAAAGTGGAACTCTTGTGATACATAGTTGTGATGGCAGTTAATTGCCTCTTTCGTAATACCGAATTTCGGCAACTTCTTACGCAGTGCCCCAAGAATAAAATGCATCATCTCTCGACGATTGGCTGTGGCATAGTCCTGCGCCCATTCAACTGCTTCAACATAATCATCAAAATGATTCGCTCCTTTGGAAAAGTAGGCTAAATCTTTGTCCGGAAGATTAATAATGTGCTGTCCCATGTCTTTTTTTGCTAGATTGATGAAATACTGGCCAATAGCATTGCCAATACCACGACTTCCTGAGTGCAACATAACCCAAACATCATCATTCTCATCTAAGCACAGCTCGATGAAGTGATTCCCACCACCTAGTGTACCGATTTGCCGAATCCAAGTTTGGTAAGGTCTCTTCTGCAATGAATAGATCTTTTTATGTTTGTTAATAATCCTATCCAATCCACCTGAAAGTGCCCGGATTGTGGATTGGCGAGCACGATCCGATTTGTGCATGTTAAAACCAACCGGTATTGCTTCTTCAATGGCCAAGCGTACAGCGCGTAGGTTATCTGGCAGATCATTTGCCTTAATCGACAGGCGTATGGCATTCATTCCACAGCCTATATCCACACCAACAGCTGCAGGTATGATGGCCCCTTTCGTAGGAATGACAGAGCCCACTGTTGCACCCCTGCCAAAATGTACATCTGGCATTGCCGCCACATGGCTGTGTATAAACGGCAACTGTGCGATATTATAAAGCTGCTGCATCGCTTCGTGTTCAATTTCATCGGTATAGATCTTTACCGGAACTTTACCTTTACTGATTATTTTATTAATTGGCATAACTGCTTACCTCATCTGATGCCACCATCAACTGAAACTTAAGGGTTGGCACATGTTTTCGTTTCACGGCTTGGGCAATAACAGAGCGAAGATAGCCCTGGATTGCTTGCAGTTTATTGAGTATGTAACGTCTATCCAGCGCTAAATCAGAATCCATATGATGGACTGTAACAACAAGAAATTGGCCATCTTCACTCGCATTGACAGCAATCACATCAAGGTTCTGAAATATTGGGTCGCCTAGCTCACCGGTTAAAACGAGAGACAATATCTGTTTTGCCTTTTTACTCAGTTGCTGTACTTTATGATCGCTCGGCTTTGAGTCATATTTTCGCGCCAAAATACGCGGATCAATGCCGTCTTCACTACCCAGCTCGGCACATAGTTGATTGGCTTCATATAGCCATTTTTTTGATCTCTTCATTGCAAATTCCTACTGCACGACAAGGCCATGGAATTGCATTGGACGCAATAATCCATAGCCAATACATGTTGGCGAAATAAAAAATATTTATTGTTAAGTAGGAGCCCGGTCCAAGCGACCGGAAGAAGTTACCGGAAGATAGAGGACACGAGGCTCATGTTTGTTTGGGTTAACGTCATTTATGCCTCCTGTTTACTGAGTAGTGAAAAGATGGCGCGCAATCTACGCTTCAATCCTCTACATGTCAACACTCTGAACAGAGTTTTCGACTGCCCCCCCTCCCAACTAGGGGTGATAGAATAGATTCTCGCCATTATTAATCGGGCTATGAGGCATTAATTATCTGAATTTATAGATAATTCCTAAAACACTCATATCGTCAATAAAAAACTTGCCCAATCCCGCGAAATTACTCTAGAATAGAATAGTAATGGATTGATATTAAACTAAATATTATTTGCTGAGACCATGTATCAAACTCTTTCATATATTATTATTGCGACCTTTTGTATCAGTCTCTTCACATCAAGCAGAGCCATGGCGGCACAAGGCTATGACGTCTCGTATGTCTGGTCACGCAACCTCAATAGTGTTCAGGACTATCGTGATCAGGTTGCCCATATACTTGGAGCCAGTGTCGCCAAAGATCTGAAGGTGGTTAGCAGAGACGATCTGTACGGATTAATTTACTACCGAAATGGTAACAGTGAAAGTACGGCTCGCGTGGTCAAGTCCCATTCAAAGCTGTTACGAGCCAAGGGACTTGATGCTGTCAGTCCAATTAAGTCGCGTAACTGGAGAGAAGCAGGTGATGCCCCCCTTCCAAAAAAGATCCTAACCGCTGTAAGCCGTACACCGCCGAGCGTGAATCAGCGAACAAAGACTCATGATCTAGAGGCAGCTGTAGAGGCCTACATCGAAGAACTTCGTCAAACAGGCAAAATTACCGATGACGAGCGCACCGGATGGTCTGTATACGATTTCACAACGGGCAAGAAACTGGTTACGATTAACGAAGACGTACAGTTCCAAGCAGCCAGCCTCGTCAAGCCGTTCATTGCTGCTGCATTTTTTCAAAAAGTGAAGCAGGGTCAATTGGTGTATGGCCCAAAAAGTCGCCGCCACATGCGGCGTATGATTCAGCATTCGAGCAACGCTTCAACCAACTGGGTCATTCGCCAGGTTGGTGGCCCTCAGAATGTACAGAAGATACTTAAGCGACACTATCCACATATCTTTCAAGAAACGCTTCTGGTTGAATATATTCCTGCCAATGGAAAAACCTATAAAAATAGGGCTTCTGTACATGACTATAGCCGGTTTCTCTACGCTATCTGGAATAAAAAGATTACTGGGGCTAAGGAAATTAAACGGTTGATGGCCTTGCCGGGAACTGACCGTCTCTATACAGGCGTACCAGAAGTACCCAGAGGGACACAGGTATACAATAAAACAGGCAGCACAGCGCGCGTTTGCGGAGACATGGGAATCCTTAGCATTAAAGGTTCTGATGGGAAGCGCTATCCCTACATCTTAATAGGTGTCATTGAAAAGCAACGCAGTGCTAAAAACTACACAACCTGGATTCGCTCTCGCAGCAAAGTCATCCGTAAAGTATCAGCTATCGTCTATAAGGGGCTTATCGCCCAACACAGTGATGGTTAAACCTAAAAAAAGCTGAGTAAGGGACTCTTTTTGTAGCTTATGGTGTATGGATAATGAGGCCTGAGAAAATCTACTCAGACCTCATACCAACGGAATGGCACAATCTTGGCAGGTACATGACCTGCTGATTGCCAGTCAAAGAGGGGGGTTAGGCTGTCTGCTTTAGAGAGCCAACCCAATCAGCCATAAGCTGATTGGCCTTTTCAACAGGCGCTTCCAAATAGCTGATCACAAACTTATCAACAAGCTCTACCACTGAGATTGCACGGGGACGGGCAGCACCAATCAAAGGATTAGGTATGGCATTGGCAACACAGAAGAGAGCGTGTTTGCTTGCCTTTATCTCATCCGAGATTTTTCCTTCTGGCTGTTTCGCAACATGAGCATAATGATCAAAGTCGCCAATATAAGCAGCGATGGGGTGCGCTTCGATCTTTTCTTTCAAGCGTACCATCACGTCATCTATATTCTTACATTCAGTGTCGTTTTTATCTATTACCTGAGAGTAAACAGGATATTTGTCTAAGAGTATTGTTTTGTCCATGGCTTATCCAGTAAACGTTTTGTTATTGGTTTATCGGGTTATTAGCCCTATCTTGGTAGCATCGCTGACTAGGAGAAAATCCTAAGCGCAGCGTGTATACAGTAACCGAGCAAAAGACTATGGTACTGTATAGGCGAAGTCATTAAGAATTCGCAAGGTATTTCAGATTTCGCGGATTCTTAATTTTTCGTCTCTTCTGCTGACAAGCATCAAATATCGATAGCTATCTTTGCCATCAATGTGCGTGGCGCTCCAGGGTAGTAGATTGCGCTACCACCACTCAGAAGCTGGTAGTAGCCAGATCGCATCACACTAATGTAGTCACGGTCGAAAAGGTTGATCACCGAAAAGGAGAGGTTTAATTTACCGAAGGAGAGCCTATGCTGATAGCCGAGATTCAGATCCAGCGTAGTAAAAGCCGGGATGCGCTGGGTGTGCTCGGTATCACCATAGCGGGCGCCGGTATAACGGGCTATGGGGGCGAAGTTAAAGCCACCGGTATGCCAAGTTAGACCAAGGTTAGCCATCCAGATTGGCGTATCAGGAATCTGTCTTCCCTTCACGTTAAGGTCGGCAGCCTCCAGCACTGGCAGATTCTCGATGAATTCGTTACGGTTCCAGGAGAGTCCACCAAAGAGATCCAGATTAGAGACGGGAGTCCAACTGCCGGCAAGCTGCGCACCCCAGGCGCGGGTCTCGCCCACATTCTGTGAATAGGTTGGTAATGAGCCGCTGCCATCCGAGTCGAAGGAGACCTTCTTATCATGAAACCTGGCAAGGTAGAGGGAGGGCTCTAACCAGAACTGGGCACCATCGAACCGCATGCCCAGGTCGAGGGCCTCGGATAATTCGGGCTTCTGCGCCTTCCAGAGGTCGTTGGCCGTGATCCCGTTGCTCAGAAAGAGGTCGGCCTTCTTCTGGTAAACCGGCCACACATCAAAGCTAGGCGCGCCATAGTTGCGGCCCAGACTGGCCTTTAGGGTCATTGCTGGGGAAAGTGCGTAACTTACCCCCAGATAGGGCAGCACAGCATCCACCGAGGTGCTCTCCACACTACGCTCGCTGATCACCCCTTTTGACTGACTGAGGGCTTGTGAATAGCTCAGATTACCGAGGCCGCTGGGATCGTAGGCATCAATACCGGGGAGGGTCTCCCGCAGATAACGCACGCCGCCTTCCAGTCTGAGATTACCTAACTCTCGTTCCGCCATGAGATAGAGGTTATCGAATAGATGTCTCTCGGTCACCTTCGAAAGGATATTCCAAGTAACACTGCCGGAGAGGTCACCAGAGGAGGTGGGCGTATACATTTTCCAAGCGGTAGGTGGGCCGGGAGGCGAAGAGGATTGCCGCCAATATCCCACCTTTATGCCCGTCTCCGCTAGTTTGGTATGAAGCTCCGTAGTCATGCCATACCAAGTGTGATCGATAAGCCACTCGCGAATATGTCCGTTGACTTGACCATCCAGGTAGTAACCCTGTTCATCCAGATAATAGGGTTTAAAGACTAGGCTGGTCTCCGTAGAGAGCTGCCAGCTAGCCTCCGCCAATAGGGTCCAATCCTTGAATGACTGACGATTGTAGTCAAAATAGCTGCTAGCTGCGCCGGGGTCGTCACTGAAGTCATAGTCTCCGTAACCATCCAGATCCATGGCTTGTTTGTAGCTCAGCGCTCGATAGTTGTGCGCCTTCATGTCGTTATAGGCGGCCATCGCCTTGACCTCAAGAGATTCACCCAAGGGTTGGGTCAGCGCCACTGCCACATTATCGCGCCCTCCTGGTGAGTCACCATAACCACGCCACTTCTCAGCAATGGTGTGTGAGGTGGATATGAAGGCGGCACCGCCACTCGGCAGCCGACCACTATCCAATCGCGCCTGAGTACGACTAAACGTAGATGAACCCCAGGCCTGGGACATATGCAGTTGCGGCCTCCCACCTGGCCAGCGCAAGCGACTATCCAGCGCGCCGGCGGTGGTAAAAAGACTCGCCTGATCAGGGGTGGCCGCCCCCTGTTGGAGAGTAACAGAAGAGAAGTTCTCCACATCAAATAACCACAGATACCCCGGACCGGGATTGACTGATCCCAAGGGAATACCATCCACTGTCCCCCGTGATCCATGGGTCGCTAGCTCCCCACGTACACGCAAACCCTTGGTACCGCCGGGCAGGTTCGTCAGACCATAGGCGTCAGCGGACTGGGCATTGACCGAAGGCATGGCACGCGACGCGCTGTAGGGGTTACTGCCGCCTGGCGCACCCCAAAGATTGATGCCCTCGCTATTGACTTGGTAACCGTTATTGGTGCGAGGAGAACCACCTACAGCCGGCTCGGATTCAGGTTCTGCTATGACTTTGACAGGTTCAAGATCAATAATTTCTTCGGCAGCAGCTGCTGACAAAGAGAGTGCTAGGACAAACGGCGGCGTCAGGAATAGATACTGTTTGGGGACGCATGAGAGAGAACAAGACATAGACTTCATTTCCTACTAAGATTAACAATCTGATTGTGGCGGGTCCCCCGTCACACCAAGCGACCCGAACGAGTCACCATTGCCAGGCGCTCCGCCGCAACGGCATAGGGATAGCGGACAGGCTGCTCCCGGGTGGTGCGACGGGTGATCATGCGAATAGAGAAGGGCTCCATCCAACGCCAGTAGGTTTCCCGAAGGGAGGGTGGAAAATCCACATCGTCGAAACTGCATAACAGCTCACGCAGCCAAATTTCGCGTACCCGCTCATCAATGGCGACTGCAAAATGGCGGTGGCGCATGCGCATGGCTCCCTGTGTCGACGTAAAGAGTTCGGCACCACCACTGGCCTCCACAACGAAATCCGCAGTGGTTTCGACCGTAGCAGAGAATGCCTGAGGCTCTGCAGGAAAAAGCTTGCCCACTTCGGTCTGTAACAATCGCTCATGGTGGCGACGCACCAAGCTACGCAACATCTCTGCGCCAGCCTGAGCATGTAGCTGCCTTGAGGGAAAAGGCACAGGGGGAAAGATCAGGTCAGTGGAGGCCTCCATCCAACGCTCTTCCTCACCCGCTTGCAGGGTACTATTAGCGCTGCACAAACAGTGCAAACGCTGCGCCCCTTCGGGTATCTCCCATTGCTCATCTTCAAGAGTTCCTGGACTTTGATGACAGATATTCATAACAATGCTCCTTATTGGTTTGGCCGATCCATCAACAGCTCTTCCAACGCAGCATCGTTCAGATCGACCCCAAGGAAGAGATGATAGAAATCACGGGTCTCGGCACGGATATCGCGCGTGAATCGCGTTGGGTAAAAGAGATGGGCAAGCCACTGGATACCTAGCGCTCGCATAAATGAAGGGGGCCTGTCGAGCCAATTCATCGGTTTGCGCGGCACCTCTACGACACGTCCTGTTTTGAATGCATCAATGTGTAGCCAACGCTCATCCCTTTCTGCGTACTGCCGGTAGAGGGGATGCTGGGCGAGGATCAACTGCGGATTCCACAGCAGGATGCGCTCCATATCGACCCGTTCCTGTCCCATCATGGTCTTCTGTTGGCAACGGTAGACGTTGTAGCCACCTGCCAACTCCACTGGTTCCGCATGAAAAGAGGTATTGCAGTCGCTAGCCAAGCCATCCAGCGTCTCGGCATAGTAGACCCTAACCCGCTCTGAGGCAGGTATCTCTGCCACCGCCTCGTCCACCCTGGCCATGGCCTGGCGAATGTAAGCGGCCAGCGCCCTACCACGCTTCTCACGCCCTAGTAGTTGACCGACATACTCGAAGGCTGGTGGCCAGTCGGCCAGCGTCTCCAGCTTAATATAAACCACTGGTATACCTGACTTGATAAACGGTGCCTCAATCCCGGCAGGTGTCAAATCTGAGCGGCTATTCAGCCAGGCCAGGGCGAGGTCTGGTTTCAGAGCCAGGAGTGCCTCGGGATTCACCTGCCTACCATGTCCCATGGCGCTTCCCAGAATAGGCAACCCAGAGAAACCTGGTTGTAAAAAATGGGTGCTTTCCGGGGAGAAAGGCATATTCAGCGCGAACACTAACTCAGGTGCCAAGGCGTAGAGCAACGCGGTCAGCGGAGGAGCGGCACCGAAAGGGCGTTGAATCACATCGGGCAAGCGTATTTGACGCCCAGCCATATCAACCACCTCTTGCGCCGGAAGCAAACCGGCACTACCCATCCATAAAACACCCAAAACAAGGGCGATGCGATGACCACTTACGCCCCAGAACGAGAAGGCCGAGTGCCTATTGAAATACCTCTCATACATGTCTAATATCACTATATATGTAGTTAAAGTACATATATTGCAACCAGCATGCCAAAATAGATGATAAATTTATATCATTATGTTTTTTATATATTTATATGTTATTTTTGCAAGGATATATCTGTCTGAAATCCGACGTTAAGACTTTTATATGTAGTTATACCTACAAACGATATGGCGCAGAAAAGACTAATAGTAAGGAAAGTGATTAGTTCACAACCGCCAAGATTACGCTGCTGGCGTTGAATGTGGCACAGACCCTCCCATCCTGTACGATACCCATCTTTTCACAGCTTTCCTGGGTAACGATGGCGATGACACTCTTACCACTGGGCAGCTCAATCGTCACCTCGGCGTTTACCGACCCCTTCTGCACTGCCTGCACCCTGCCCCACAGCTTGTTGCTGCTGGATACCTTGACCTCGGGGTCGGTGAATAGCAGCACAAAGGAGGCCTTGACCAAGGCGAACACCTCCATACCAATACGCAGTTCCATGCCATCAGCACTCTCATTAGTCACAAGCGCAACAATCTCATTACTATCGTCCAAACGCAGGTGCACCTCTTGGCTAACCGGACCTTGAATTAGTGCGGTTACGACTCCGCGAAACTGATTGCGTGCACTTGTCTTCATGGAGAACCGGTTGAGCAGGCGGTTGAAATTGCGCATTTCGGTGAGATTGCCACCCAACTTATCCAGCACTTGCTGATACTCCGCCTCCACCGCATTGAAGAGCCTAATGAGATTGCGGCCATGTTCGGTAAGATGACTGCCACCCCCACGCCGTCCCCCCACATCACGTTGCACCAATGCTTGGTCACAAAGGTTATTCATGGCATTGACGGCATCCCAGGCCGCCTTATAAGAGAGACTCAACTCTTTCGCCGCCCGCTGGATGGAGCCGTGTTTCTCAATCGCCTCCAACAAGCGTACTCGCTTACCCGCAAGTAATGCGCCATCGTCTGTGTCAAGATGGATACGTCCGACCAGATGCATAGAACACTCCTCCGCTCATGCGGAATTTCGCTAAAAAGAAGTGTCGATAATAAACAACATAACACCACACGTCAGATATTAGTGATTAACTTTATGCTGTTCATTCATTAAGGGTGTTTCCGATAGAAAAACAATAACGAGTGGCAACAGACACCCTAATTAGCAAACAACATGGACACCTATGGTGTCCGCGCTATTCATCCCCGCCCTGAATGACGGGTTTTTTCGCGCAGTTCGGTAAACTATAGTGTAAGGTTACAATCCTTATCGGAGTCTGACCAATCTCTCCATACAATAACGGATCATCAAAGAAAAGAGGGGTGTTTTACCGACACAATTGATTTCCAAATGGACACAGAACTCCTCCCCTGCTTTCAAATTCAAATTAACAGCCTCCAGTACAGGATATTTGGAATAGGAGAAACTAACGCCCTGAAGTGGGATATTCTGTGAAAAAAACAATTATATTCACCACTTCAACTTTACTACTCTTTGCCGGCATTGCTCAGACTCATAAGCCCAACCAGACAGAAAGTGGTCTGTCAAACAGTAGCTGATTTTCTTTTTCTGGAACGGGATATTTTAATGATGTCAAAGGATACAAGTGGTTCAAGTATTTTTTCGAAATCGCATTTGTGACTCATTTAAAAATTCGCTTAAGGTGGAAGATATAAAGATCACATCTGGAAAATCGTTCTTATTGTGGTACTATTGGCGCCCAACAATGGACAGATTTCAATTGATCAGGCACATTGGCTAACTGGAAGCAGACGACGCCGTAGAACTGACCTGGGATATCGAAGCCGTGTAGCCAAAAAAACTTAATCTCAGCCGAAATACCCTATATTGGCATATAAAGCAATTTGGTATACCACTCCCCGTTGATCACTCTCGTAATAACCTGAACCTGGCAACACCTCACGCAAGAACCGCAGAATTGTATCAACCCTCGATCTAGAAACAGAGCTGACGCTTATTGCTCCCCAAAATCTGTTATCTTCAATTCCATTCTCTTATTGAGTCGATCACGGAGAGCTTTATATTTAAACCTAAGCTTTTTAGCCGGCACCGGGTTGTTCTATGAAGATAGTTATGCTGGCAATTGATGAACGAATCCTTGATTTTTTTGTCGTAGCCCCAAACATAGGCTCATTTACCATCTTTTTTGAGTATAATAATGGGATAGGTGACTCAGATTTTATCAGATTTGAACTCTAAAACTTGAGATTTAATAATCTGAGAACTCAAATTCTCAATTTTAGTACGCTACCAAAACACAAAGTTTTTCTATGCTCGACTATTACAAAGAGGCAATCCTTTTAAACTAGCAATGGTAAAAAAGAGAAAAAGTGACTCTGTTTGCTAAAATACATTAACTCATATCCAAATAATCTCTATTAATTGACAATAATTTCCGTTCAAATAATTTACCCAAATGGCTTTATCTCGCCGCGCAAAACGGAAAGTTCTTTCAATGGAAATGATCACCGAGGCATTACAAGCTGACATTGATGTATCTGCGTCAAATAAACGTGCACTCACTAGAGTAGTGACCGCTGAAAAGGAAATTGCTCGCCTGGATAAACTGATCGCCTCCAATAGTGAACGAGTGAATAAGGCCCGCCAAGCATTTAGCAATGCAAAGACACCGGCTAGCAAAGAAAAGGCTAAGACTCGTCTAAGCGAGGCTCAAGCGAAACTAAAGGAAATCAAGGCTGAGCGTACTGCTGCGGCTACTGAGCAACGTAAGGCGGGAAGACTGGCCAAAGGTCTTTACAAAGCCTTACAGACAGCACGTGCTAAGATGATCAAGGATTTCGAGAAAACGGCTAAGGCTCTTGAAAAAGCCGCTGATACGAAAACTCGTCGACGTCGTAGAAGCAGTAAGAAAAAAGCGGCACAAGCTGCTGCTGAGTAACTTACTCTCTTAGCGATAGGACTCCCTGTCTTGGTCTACGAGCCAAGATAGGGAATTCCTCTACCTGAAGCTTATTCGCAATTTTTTATTCATCCATCCTGAATCAGCCCTAATACAAGCCCATCCGCCAACAATGTTTAGTTATGAGCAAAGCATCTTCAATGGCAAAATTTTTCAATTTCAACCGGAAATTCTCAATCAGGCATTAAAAAGGCCCTGCGAGCGAGTAGAATTGTTTTCGTAGAAAAACAAGGCTCCCCAGCAAAATTTGTGGCTAAATATGATTACCAAAAAGCGGGGCAAGCGATACCTGCGTGAGATCGCTTTCATATCATAACGCCTTAAGTAAGGCACTTGATAAAGTGCGAGCCGGAGAAGCGAGGAAGCTAAAAGTGAAGGGTTATGAGCCGGCTCTAATCAAGACTTGATGGCTATTACCTAAACTTTCTGAAAATATTTCTGATTCTTTTGGAATTATATCTCACCCTGCTGGGCTGGCCAGTTTTTAGATAAATGGTGCACGAAAACGATACGCTCAAAGATCGATTCGATGAAGAGGGTCGCACGAATGTTACGGAATTATAGAGCTCTATTACTCAATAGAGTTTATGCCAAAGGGCGGTTTTCAAACAGTGTAGTGGAAAAATTTAATACCAAAGCAAAACTGACGTCGAAAAAAATCATATGGTTTCAGGACGATTTATGGAGAAGAAATTGCCTTATATCATGCACTTGGGACATTACCAGTACCTGACGGTACCCACAGATTTTGCTGAGGAGCCAAAAAATTCGCAACCAAAGGACCTTAATGAATGTGAGAAGCCTGCACCACACAAATAAGTTTATTTGATATTTACACGGGACACCATTTCCAAGAGTTGTGAACTAAAGTTTCACACTTTTATAAGAATGAATAAGGTCTGTGGTTAGGGCTATCTATTTTATTAGTGGGGATTTGCCTGAATCCTTAAGGCACGAAGGGATAAAGTGACTCAAGCTTGCTGAGGTTTAGGGGTAATCAAGAAAATATTAAAGGTATTGAGAAACTTTTATACCAGTAATAAAGCGATCATCTGATTTGTTAGGATATTTGAGGTAAAGCATTATTTGCTAAAATATGGCAGTTACCACAACTACCATAGTCAATACCTAAACACTTTTTTCCAGTATCGCTCTTTCAAGTCCGGCCTCTCCTTGCACAATAATCGGCTGGACACACAGCCAGCTTTGGCGGATATTCTACCAGCAGATACACATAATTATCTTCTCCATCCACTACCACCAGGTATGCTCCATCTCTTCACATACCTTTATAAATATTCCGCACAACCGGTCTATGGCGTTGCCATCAAACACCTTGCAGCGAGATTTTGCCACAAAGACCAAATGGACGTGCATTTTGAAAACGCCATGCCTAGTAGCCGAATCTCATTGCATTTTTCCATAGACTTAGTATGATTCAGGCATGAAAGGCTTGCACGTATTCAAATATGAATGCTAGCCCAATGGTGATTAATGACACACCATGCGTTGCTTTACTGGGACATGCCGCTTCATTAATATGGCACTTGCCATACAGAACAGAAGAGCCTCCGTGAGGACGATAAGAAGCTAAATACTGAGTTGTGCAAAGAACTCACGGAATAGAAAGTTCAACCAGAAACCTTGTGGCTCAGTGAAACACATTTATAGATAATTTTGTGAAAGACTTTTTCAATAGATTCATTCATCAGACGACAGCACTCATCAATCGCACCGTCCGCCTCTATCACCCTCAGACAATCAAGGAAAAGGGCTGGATCTGGGCCAGCGGTCTCGGTGTAATCACATTGATTATTATTCTTATATTGCTTGGACTCTATTGGAGCAATATTCCTGAACCGTTTGATGTGCGCAGTAATACCCAAAACACCCTGGCAGAAATGGATCTTAAACCAGTAACAGGCTCCTATACCACCGCCACTCTGCTAACAGCCATCGAAACCCTGCTAAAGAAACCCGGCGGCTACCTAAGCAATGATGTCATGCCGCCCAGTGTTTTTCTGGATAACATGCCCAACTGGGAGTTTGGTGTACTAACTCAAGTCCGTGATCTGGCCCGTTCGTTACGGAATGATATGAGCCGCTCCCAATCCCAATCCTTGGAAAATAAAAATCTCGCAATTGCTGAACCACAATTCAACTACAGCAATAACTCCTGGCTCTTTCCAGCGACTGAAGGGGAATATTCACGAGGTATCAAAGCACTCAAGCGCTATCTGGCTGGTCTTTCCCAGCAAGGAAAAGCACAGACCCAATTTTTTGCCCGTGCCGATAACCTACGGGATTGGCTAGCCATTATAGAGAAACGCCTGGGTAGCCTCTCTCAGCGATTGAGCGCCAGTGTCGGACAGGAGAGAGTCAATACAGATCTGGCTGGTGACCCTAACGCAACACGATCCACCTCTACGAATGACCATGTGAACGTACAGACCCCCTGGTTGGAGATCGATAATGTTTTTTACGAGGCCCGGGGATCAACCTGGGCGCTCATTCACTTCCTCCGCGCCGTGGAGATAGACTTCCATGACATTTTGAATAAGAAAAACGCCCTGGTCAGTCTACGCCAGATTATCCGTGAATTGGAAGCGACTCAGGAACCGATCAGCAGCCCAATGGTGCTGAATGGCAAAGGGTTCGGTATGTTTCCCAACTACTCATTGGTTATGGCTTCCTATATTTCCCGTGCCAATGCAGCGGTTATCGATTTACGTAGTCTAATGAGTCAAGGTTAATCTTGGGGCCTCGGAAAAAATAAGTTAAATGACCTCCGGCTTTGCCGGAGGCTTTTGGGTAACGCCTTAAATTGCGCCCAAGGCACTCACATACCCAGCTTCTGCGTTGCAGATTCAGTTACATAATCAAAATAATCCAAAAAAGATCATAAATATTAGATATTTAGCTACAGAACGAGGCGGTCAGCTGGTTTTTTTAGAATGATACAACAGCTCAACGGGAATATTATGGCGCGTTAACTGCCTGAGATTTCGCCACGAACATTCCATATAAATAACACTATTCAGTCACACGACGAGCTGACATCAGGCAGCACTGAGACAATCACAGAAAGCAGAATCACTTGCCATATGCTCAAATATACTGATAATGGCGCACTTCACTATCGGGCGCTGTGCTATAATTCGCCCGTTTTTTATACAACCTGATGCTTTTGATTCGGGTATAAATTGAGTATTTACAAAGAATGGCGAAAGAAGACTTTATCGAGATGGAAGGTACTGTGGTGGAGACCCTACCTAACACAATGTTCCGAGTGGAGTTGGAGAATGGTCATGTTGTGACTGCCCATATCTCAGGCAAGATGCGAAAGCACTATATCCGCATTCTCACCGGAGATAAGGTAACGGTGCAGTTGACCCCATACGACCTATCAAAGGGCCGAATCACCTATCGCGCTCGCTGATTAAGATCAGACGTCATCAATTGACGTATCAGCGACAGGTACACCTTCGATATCGAACACAAGTTTGTCTTCAGTCACGTCTACCTTTACGACGCCGCCTGTAGACAGCTTGCCGAAGAGCAGTTCTTCTGCAAGGGGTTTCTTTATCTCATCCTGAATCAATCGAGCCATTGGGCGCGCACCCATCTTCGGATCATAGCCGTGCTCTGAGAGCCAAACTCTGGCCTCAGGCTCTATTGACAAGCTAACATTTTTCTCCTGTAGCTGGCCTTCCAGCTCGAAAATAAATTTATCCACCACTTTGGCAATATGCTCTGGGGAGAGTCCAGAGAATTGAATGATCGCGTCTAAACGGTTTCTGAATTCTGGCGTGAACATCTTTTTGATCACTTCCATACCATCACTGGCATGATCCTGCTTTGTAAAGCCGATGGATGAACGACTCATTTCCTGAGCACCTGCATTGGTGGTCATCACAATCACCACATTACGGAAATCAGCTTTACGTCCATTGTTATCAGTCAATGTACCGTGGTCCATTACCTGCAGCAGCAGGTTAAACACATCAGGATGGGCCTTCTCGATCTCATCAAGCAGCAGTACGCAGTGTGGATGTTTGGCAATCTCTTCCGTTAGCAACCCTCCCTGATCAAATCCGACATAGCCAGGGGGAGCGCCGATCAATCTTGAGACCGTGTGCCGCTCCATATACTCCGACATATCAAATCGGATCAGCTCCATACTCAGAATCCTAGCCAGCTGCCGGGTAATTTCGGTTTTACCGACGCCTGTGGGGCCGGTAAATAAGAAAGAACCGACAGGCCGGCCTTCATTGACCAGCCCTGATCTATTCATGCGTATTGCTGCTGTCAATGCCTCGATTGCCTTGTCTTGACCAAACACCACTAATTTGAGGTCGCGCGTCAGGTTGCGCAACGCCTCGGTATCAGAAGTAGAAACCTTCTTTGGTGGTATGCGAGCTATTTTTGCCACGATGGCTTCAACCGCATCTACATCAATAATTTTGATCCGTTCGTTGACAGGCTGAAGCTGCACATTGGCGCCAGCCTCATCAATCACATCAATCGCTTTATCGGGCAGATGACGATCATTGATATATTTATCGGACAATTCGGCAGCGCTGCTCAGCGCATCCTGGGTATATTTAATATTGTGATGCTCTTCAAATCGGGATTTGAGCCCCTTGAGTATCTCCACCGTCTCCGCAACACTCGGCTCCTCTACATCGATTTTCTGAAAGCGGCGTACCAGTGCCCTGTCCTTCTCAAAAATCCCTCGATACTCCTGATAGGTGGTGGAACCGATACATCGCAGCTCCCCCGAGGCCAGCACAGGCTTGATAAGATTGGAGGCATCCATAACGCCACCTGAAGCAGCACCTGCGCCAATGATGGTGTGAATTTCATCGATAAATAGTACGCTCTCCTTTTTGCGTTTCAATTCAGCCAGCACAGCCTTCAAACGCTTCTCAAAATCGCCACGATATTTGGTACCTGCAACCAGAGTTCCTAAATCGAGCGCGTAGATAGTCGCATTGGCAAGAATTTCTGGCACATCTTCGTCGACTACCCCTGCCTCACCCACCAGCAGGGGATTGTTTTTACGTCGCCGACAGAGAATCTGGATTGTGCGCTCAATCTCTAGTTGACGGCCGATGAGCGGATCGATCTTCCCCTGCTCAGCAAGTTGATTGAGATTGCTTGCGTAACTATCAAGAGCACTGGCCTGCTCTTCGCCCTTGCTTTCACTAGAGAGTTCAACTGAACTCTCTTCATATCCGGCTTCGCTCTGTTTAGAAATTCCATGAGAGATATAGTTAACCACATCCAGGCGATTGATCTTCTGTTCGTTGAGAAAGTAGACCGCCTGAGAGTCCTGTTCATTGAAAATTGCCACCAGCACATTCGCCCCGGTAACTTCGTTTTTCCCAGAAGACTGCACATGAAAAACAGCACGCTGCAAAACTCTTTGGAAACCAAGTGTCGGTTGAATCTCCCGTTCATCCCCATCAGGAATCAAGGGGGTTGTTTCATCAACGAAAGCTCGCACTCTTTCCCTTACCATCTCAATATCGGCACCACAGGCACGTAACACCATGACTGCCGAGGGATTATCGAGTAATGCCAATAGCAGATGATCTACGGTCATGAATTCATGATGCTTCTCTTTAGCGTCTTTAAACGCCTGATTGAGAGTAAATTCCAACTCTTTATTTAACATCTCAGAAACTCCAAATGCCCCGCTTAGGACTCTTCCATAGTGCACATAAGCGGATGCTGATTACTACGCGAATAGTCATTAACCTGAGACACCTTAGTCTCAGCCACATCTTTGGTGAAGACGCCACATATACCAACTCCTTCGGTGTGTACATGCAGCATTACCCGGGTCGCCCTCTCCTTGTCCATATTAAAGAAAATCTCCAGTACCTGAACCACAAATTCCATAGGGGTATAGTCATCATTCAAAATAATAACCTTATATAAAGGAGGCTTCTTTAATTTTGGACTAGCCTCTTGTAATGCTAGACCATCATCATGTGCTATTTGTTCTCTATTACTCATAGTGGGTGATTTTAGCAGGCTTGCAGAGCCTGAAAAGCGATTTATTTTTCTGGACATATTCTCAGTGCTTTACCTTTCTCCAGCATGATCCAATCCTTCCAGGGGTCGAGGCTGAGAAAGTACCCCGACGTGGGTCTTAACGACCTATTGTAAACGTAGCCGGTGGTTATGACGTCCACTGGTCAACCCAGCTTATTTAACAAGCTCCGTCCTTTAGGGCGGGGTAGTTAACCAATGCTCGGCGATACTTTGTATTTCGCTAATATTTCAGCTGTTTAATTTTGACATCCTCTCAGCCCTAAAGAAAGGGAATTCCTACGGCGCTCACTGTTAAACCTAAAAAAATCAGTTGACCGCTCCATTCTAATAACAGGTATCTGATTTTGAAGAAAATAGCTTCGATGGTGATGGTCACCTATTGGGTGAGTCACGCTACAACGTGAATGGCACGCTTGTGGCGGCACATGGCGGCGTTGCAACTCCTTGGAATAGCGGGCTATTCCGCGTCGTTGCGCGCCGTGCATGGATGCACAAGTGTCGCGAGCA
>JARRQF010000067.1:0-21023 GCA_037382065.1 Candidatus Thiodiazotropha sp.
CCAGGATGAACGCCGGGAGTTTTTCCGCATAGACGATGCGATACAGGTTAGTTATCGGGTGATAACAGCCAATGAGATACCAACGAATATCGATCAACACCTTCAGGCAGGGGAGCGGTTTACCGTAATGACCCGCTTGCAGGAGATCAGCCAACATTTGCCTGCCTCTTTACATCGTATTGAGCAGCGTGATGTCGATATTGCTGACTACTTGAAAGCGTTAGATGAGAAGATTAACCTACTTGGAAGGAGCTTTCTGACGGCAGAACGGGAGCTATTGGATCAGCCCTCTCGAGCCGTCAATCTTAGTGCCGGCGGACTTGCTATGGATGTCACCGAATATATCGAAGTGGGTTCCCTGGTAGAACTAAAGATGTTACTTCTCCCTTCTTACTCGGGTCTGCTGGCCTATGGCGAAGTGGTTGGAGTTGAAGATTCAAGCGGAGATAGCAGCGATTTTCCCTACCACATAAGAATCAACTTCACGCTTGTTCGTGCTGCTGACCAGGATGCATTGATCCGGCACATTACAAGACGTCAAGGTGAGATGCTGAGACAACGTAGAGAGGAGAGAGAGCAGAAGGAGAATAATTCCTAATAAATCGGCTCATCTGAATATTTCATCCAGTTGAATAGTAGTCTGATCACCCCAATATGGTAGGATCCAACGGAGCGCGAAGAAAGCGCCCCATTTGTAAATTTTAGTGGTTGAGGATTACCTACCATGCCTATCTATGAATATCGCTGCGAAGCGTGTGGCCATGAACTGGAAGCTTTGCAGAAGATGAGTGATGAAGCACTTACTGAGTGTCCAAAATGTAAGCAGGATCGCCTGAAGAAGGTTATCTCAGCAGTCGGTTTTCGTTTAAAGGGAAACGGATGGTATGAGACAGATTTCAAAGGCGGCAATAAGAAAAATGTACATGATAGCGGAAAACCTGACGGTAAATCAGGTGGCTGCGGAGAAGGGTCTTGTGGTTGCTGCTGAACTGGCTCTGGAAGTCTAAATGGCACTTTTGCGCCGTTATCTGGTAGCAGGTCTACTGGTCTGGTTGCCTCTAGGCGCTAGTCTTTTCGTCGTTAAGCTTTTGGTGAACTGGATGGACCACAGTCTACTGTTGCTTCCAGAAGCTTATCGACCCAATAACTTGCTGGGGTTTCATATCCCGGGCCTAGGGGTGCTATTCTCCCTGCTTATTCTATTTTTTACCGGTCTGGTGGTCGCCAATCTATTGGGACGCAGATTGGTTGGCGTCTGGGAAGCTATAGTATCCCGTATCCCCCTGGTGCGATCAGTCTATTCTGCCCTCAAACAACTTGCAGAAACTATGTTTGCCGACAACGGCGATTCGTTTCGTAAGGTCGTTTTGGTTGAGTTTCCACGTCGTGGACTCTGGACTCTGGCCTTTCTGACCAGTGAAGAGTGTGCCCCTGTTCGCAAGGCGATTGGGCGGGATGTGGTGAGTGTCTATATTCCGACCACCCCCAATCCTACTGGTGGATATTTCGTGCTTTTGCCCCGAGAAGAGGTGCAGGAGTTAGAGATGAGTGTTGATGATGGATTGAAGATGCTACTCTCTATGGGAGCTGTTAACCCAAGTAACGGGCTTGCAGAGGCGTAAGCCAAGCCGTAACATTCCCGCTTTTTACCCGTTCCAGCGAATTTTCACAGGATTTTAGCCATGCGCAGCCATTATTGCGGACAGATCAATAGTACCCATATCGACCAGGAAGTGGAACTTTGTGGTTGGGTCCACCGTCGTCGTGACCATGGTGGAGTGATTTTTATCGACCTACGAGATCGAGAGGGGTTGGTGCAGGTGGTCTATGACCCCGATCTACCGAAGATTTTCTCTCAGGCAGAGCATGTGCGTAATGAGTTCGTATTGCGAATCAAAGGGCGCGTCAGGGCAAGACCTGAAGATAAGGTGAATAAGGATCTGCCAACCGGCGAGATTGAAATTCTCGGTCTTGAATTGGAAGTGCTCAATCGCTCTGATACCCCGCCATTCCAGCTCGATGAGCATGAGAAGACCTCGGAAGATATTCGCCTGCGCTACCGATACATCGATCTACGCCGCCCGGAGATGTTAAAGAAGATTCGTATTCGCTCTCAAGTGACCCAGATTCTGCGGCGTTTCCTTGATGATCAGGGATTTATGGACATCGAAACTCCGATGTTAACCAAGGCAACGCCAGAAGGAGCGCGTGACTACCTGGTTCCAAGCCGCACCCATCCCGGTGAGTTCTTCGCCCTTCCGCAATCGCCTCAACTGTTCAAGCAGTTGCTAATGATGTCCGGAATGGACCGCTACTATCAGATTGTTCGCTGTTTTCGTGATGAAGATCTGCGTGCCGATCGACAGCCGGAATTCACCCAGCTTGATATCGAAACCTCCTTCATGAGTGAGGATGAGATCATGAAACTCAATGAAGAGATGATTCGTCAGCTCTACAAAGAGATCCTGGATGTTGATCTACCGAATCCTTTTCCACGCATGACTTATGACGAGGCGATGGCGCGTTATGGCTCAGACCGTCCCGATTTGCGTGTGCCCCTCGAACTGGTGGACCTGCGCGATCTGATGCAGGATGTGGAATTTAAGGTTTTCTCTGGCCCAGCAAAGGACCCCAAGGGCCGTGTCGCGGCATTGATGGTGCCGGGTGGCAGTTCACTGAGCCGCAAAAAGATTGATGAATACACAAAGTATGTAAGCATCTATGGAGCCAAAGGGCTGGCCTATATCAAAGTTAATGAATTGGCCAAGGGGCTTGAAGGGCTGCAATCACCGATTCTTAAGTTTCTGCCTAACGAGGTGGTCAACGCTATTCTGCAACGTAGTGGAGCAAAAGACGGTGACCTGATTTTCTTTGGTGCGGACAAGGCGCGGGTGGTCAATGAAGCACTGGGCGCGTTACGAGTAAAAGTTGGTCAGGATCTGGAGCTAATGCAGGGTGACTGGAGGCCTCTCTGGGTCGTTGATTTCCCAATGTTTGAGTGGGATCAGACACATGACCGTTTGACGCCTCTGCATCACCCCTTTACCTCGCCCAGGCTGGATCAGCTCGAACTACTCGACAGCGATCCTGGTGCTTGCAAGTCCCAGGCATACGATATGGTGATGAATGGTATCGAACTAGGTGGTGGCTCGATTCGTATTCATCAGCAGGAAGTGCAGCAAAAGATCTTCCAGTTGCTACAAATCAGTGATGAAGAGGCCGATGAGAAGTTCGGTTTTCTATTGAATGCGCTGAAATTTGGTTGTCCTCCTCATGGAGGATTGGCCTTTGGTCTTGACCGATTGGTGATGCTATTGACCGGATCTTCGTCGATTCGTGAAGTGATGGCCTTTCCAAAGACCCAGTCTGCTGCTTGTATGTTGACATCGGCACCATCCGAAGTCTCTGCTGAGCAGTTGCGTGAACTCTCCATTCGGGTACGTAAACCAGTTATTGAGGAACCTTCGACCTGATTAAAATGAAAGGAAAATTTAGGTTCAAGGTGAGCTTTGCCGAGTGCCTCCTGACACTCTGGGAGGTGTAATCGTTATGACACAGAAGAGAGCGCTCTTCAAAAGGCCAGAGTCGGTATTGGTGGTGGTGTTTACTCTGAATGGTGATGTCTTGATGCTGCGCCGCATTCAGCCTGACCATTTTTGGCAATCCGTTACTGGTAGTTTGAGATGGGGGGAATCGGCTGGGCAAGCGGCAAGGCGAGAACTTTATGAAGAGACCCGAATTATGGCCGGTGATGGATTAATCGACCTGCATCAGCAGGTGACTTTTCCCATTTTGCCTGCCTGGCGATCGCGTTATGCGCCCTCAGCGACGGTCAATACTGAGCATTGGTTTGCTCTGGCGCTGCCAAGTCGGCGTCTACCTAGGCTGCATCTTAGTGAACACACCGCCTACCTGTGGCTACCATACGACCAAGCCTTGCGATTGGCTACATCTTCGACCAACCGCAAGGCCATTCGGTATTTATCTGTCTAAATCGAGACTTAAGCGTTTAGCTTTTCGATGACCCGTAATAATTTTTCTTTGGCTTCAGCTCCCACCTTTTTGGGTTCCTCAGTTGAACAGAGATTAAGCACAGTTACAGGGTCCATGAAACTGACCACCACCTTGCCTCCTTCCTGTTCGCGAAGCACGAAATTACAGGGGAGCAGGGTGCCAGCATTTGGTTCTCCGCTAATAACCCTGTCGGCCAGCATCGGATTGCAAGCTCCAAAGATGTGGTAGGCCGGAGTGTCTTTATCCATTTTATTTTTAAAAATGGCCTGAACGTCCACATCGCTGACGATCCCCAGGTGCTCCTCCATCAAAACTTCACGAACGCGCTCGACCGCCTGAGCAAAGGGAAGATCGATCTCTGTATTAAACTCGTACATATTACCTCCTATTAAAGAGATGAGATTTAAACAGAGTAAGGCGGCAATGGCATTGAATTATGTCAAAATCATCAGTAGATGACCCTGATTTTTGGGCTAAAGTACTAACTTACAGTGCCGCTAGAGTGATGTCGGGTGAATGGAAATTAACCTCAGCGATAGAGAGTTTTGCATTATGCTGCCATCCTTCTCAAGTTTACGGATACAAACAAAGCTGCAGGTAGGTTTTGCGCTCCTCCTTATGATCTTTATTTTGGCCTCTTTATTGATCCGCCTGAAATTAAGCGACATTATAAAAGAGGTCGATATGGCTGTAACTACCTATCGTCCCGTAGAGCAGCAAGTACAACAATTGAATGACAGTTTTCATGATGCAGCCTTCTCTTTGGCGATGTTTGCATCACTCCACGATGATGTTTCGATCGACCGTTATAGTGACGCTCTTAAGATGGTGCATCATCATCTTGATCAGTTGCGAAATTTTGATCTGGTGTTCCAATCTCCTCGTTATCGCGAGTTAATGAGCAAAATTCAAGATCATGCTAAAAAGTTGGGTGAGTATGGTGAGAGTCTGTTGGCAACTCGTTCTGAAGAGATTAATTTTCCTGGATACGTTTTTGCAAAGCAAAAATTGAATCCGATCAGCCTTAAGATCGAGCAAAAGATCGCCGATTTAATACGCAGTAGCACTCCACATGACAATCAGGAGGATTATCAACTAATTCTCCTGAAATCTAATCTCCACTATAACTGGGTGAATGTCATGAGTAGCGTATGGGCCTATCTTACCCACCGAAGTGACTCAAATATTCAAGATAATCAGCATTATCTCAACGCAGTTAATCGCACCCTGGAAAAGATCGCATCTTATCAGGATGCCCTGGAATCTGATGAGCTAGAGATTCTGAATGATATGAAAGGACTTCTATCACAATTTAATCAAGGCTGGAAAGAATTGCAGGCGATTCATGGCGGTGATGGTTGGCGGGTTGATAGCTTTCTAATGCGTCGTCATATTTCGCCACTTTTATATCAGTTACACACAGAGGTTAAAGAGTTAGAGCAGACACAATTAACAAATATAGACAAGAATTTCAATCAGTTGCTAATGGATAGTAAGTCGATTACAAACCTTGCAGACCTCTTTATGTTTCTAAGTGTATTCACAGGCATTGTTCTGGCCTTAATTATAAGCCGAATGATTTCAAAGCCTATTTACCAGATTGCTGATGCTATGGAAAATATTGCGGGTGGTGAGGCTGATCTGACACAAAGAATCGATGTTTCGGCTCGAGACGAAGTGGCCAGGCTGGCAGACAGCTTCAATACCTTCATACTAAAGGCGCAAGTTCGCTCAGAAGAGGAGCATGCCCTTGCTGATCTATTACGCTTATCTCTAATGCCAACTTCTCTTGATACCTACTTAAACGATGCCTTGAGGAGTGTCATAGATACAGTGACCTGGCTGGCATTTGAACCAAAAGGAGGTATATTTATAACAGACATAAAGGATACAAATAGACTGATATTAACTGCAAATTATAACATTATATCTTCCCATAGTGACCACTGTTCTAGCGTATCTTTTGGCCAATGCCTCTGCGGTCGTGCGGCTGAATCTCGGGAAATTATCTTTGCTGATCATCAGAACGATTTGCATGATACCCAGTGCGATCAGATAATACCGCATACTCACTACTGCGTGCCTATTCAATCAGAGGAGTGTTTGCAGGGTGTGCTGGTGCTTTACCTTTGTGCCGGTCACAAGCAATCTGCGAATGAGGAGGACTTTCTACGCAGGATTGCTGAAGTATTGAGTATGGGGATTAGATTAAGGCAGACTAATGATGAGCTGCGGATTGCAAAACAACAAGCCGAATCATTTAGTGAGCAAATTGCTAATATTACGGCGAATATTCCAGGCATCATTTACCAATGCTGCAAAACTGGTGAAAACGAGTACACCTATCCTTTTGTTAGTTCGGGTACATCCATGCTATTGGGTAAGGATAAGGATAGGCCGGAAAGCGATATCCATCATCTTTTTGAAAATGTCCATGAGCAAGACAGAGAGCATCTTGAGCATGTGATCAATCACTCAGCAAAACACCTTGAACCAATAAATATTGAATACCGAATTCATATGGATGATGGGGATGTTCATTGGATACTTTGCAATGCTTTACCAAGCCAAACCATAGATCAATATACCTTATGGGATGGAATATTACTCGATATTACCGATAGAAAAAATCTCGAAATGAAGCTTCAACAGGCCCAGAAGCTGGAGTCAGTTGGACAGCTTGCCGCTGGCATAGCACACGAAATAAACACGCCTACACAATACATACAGGAGAATGTCCGTTTTCTTCAAGATGCCTTTAATGATTACCTTAAAGCATTGACTGCTTATCAGAAGATAGAGGCATATCTGATTGCATCGCCGCTCGCTGGTGAGTGGCTAAAACAAGTTGAGACCATATTACAGGAGATCGATCTTGAATATCTTAATGAGGAAGTCCCGCAAGCCATAACTCAATCGTTGGATGGTATTCAACGCATTCGTACCATCGTCGCTGCCATGAAGGAGTTTTCGCATCCAGGAACGGATGAGCGGAAACCGATGGATATCAATCGAGTGATAGAAACTGTTTCAACGGTAGCTAGGAATGAGTGGAAGTATGTTGCCGATCTTGAGTTGGATTTGCCTGACGGCCTTCCGTCACCCATTGGCTACCTAGATAAAATAGGTCAAGTAATTCTTAATCTCATCGTTAATGCAGCCCATGCCATTGGCGACATGATAGGAGCTGGAAAGTATGATAAAGGATACATTAAAGTTGCTACGTATGTTCGAGATGGACAATTCGAAATTGATGTCAGCGATAATGGGCCTGGTATCCCTCAAAACATTATAAATAAGGTCTTTGATCCCTTCTTTACCACAAAAGAGGTTGGCAAAGGGACTGGTCAGGGCCTCTCCATTGCGCATTCCGTGATTGTTGAGCAGCATGGTGGTAACCTGAGTGTAGAGTCCGAACCAGGTAAGGGCACGACATTTACTATTCAACTGCCACTTGAACCTAAAAAAATCAGTTGATCGTACCATTCTGTGACTAATTGGCTAATATAACTGATGTGCGGATATCCAGGAAGAAAGCATCGCCAACACTACACAATGGTAAACACTCCTGTATAAGAAAAAGTCTTTCCAAAAAGTGGGTGGATAATTTCAAAATCGAGATGCAATTCTCTCTTTGAAATTGCTTTCTCAGTAATCACGGCATCTCCCAATATCAGCCAGTTGGGAATGGAGAGTGTCAATCCTCCAATTTTCCAAACATAGCCAACGCTTCTGAATACAAGCGAGTGGTTCACTTCAAAAAGAGCCATTCGTATGCCCATGCCATATCTGACATACTCAATGATTTCATTGCCAGAGAGATGTTCCATTCGTGATTGAAATATGGTCGGCGCTTTGTTTGGAAAATGCAGTGTTCTGTGCCAGAACATGGCCTTGTCATTATTCTTCTTGGTCCAGTTTTTTACAGTGGTTGGAATGTTTTTTCCCCGATAGGGGACCAATGCTCCAAACAGCCTTCCTGGCAATAGATAGAGTTTAGCAATATTCGAGTGGTAGACCTCGCTCATTCCTCCTCGCAGAGTTAAGCTAATATTATTTCCTGGGGTTATGTCATAGTGCTTTTTTATAACGTCTGCCAGTGCTTCCCACTCTTTTCCAAGTGCCTTTTTAATGACTGGCTGTATGTTAGGTTTTAACATGTTTATTCCCTCTAAATGGTTACTTATCGTCTGATTGGTCAGATTGGCTTAACGATCATAAGAAAGTAGACGGCGATCATTGCAATGAAGGCTGGTATGCCCAACCAGAACCAGATTCGAGCATAGTGTTGATATCGCTTTTCAACGGGTTGATTTAATTTGATAGCGTGTTGTGTCATGTTGCGCATGCGAATCTGAAGCCAAACAACGGGTAGCCAGCAGACTCCAGCAAGAAGGTAGAGTAGAATGGATATGATAATCCATCCCTGGTTTAACGGCATACCGGAGAGGTGTATTAGCAACAGGCCGGATAGGGGTTGAATCACGACGGTTGGTGTGGTGAATAGCCAATCTGCGATGACCACAACACGGTTTGTTTGAGCCATGGCAGGGAGGTTGCCACTTTTGTCTGCAAGCCACTTATAAAAGGCGCTTCCCAGGCCGGTGCCAAATAGAAATGTGGCGCTTAAAATATGAATCCATTTTACCAATAAGTACTCATTCATCACCGTTTCTCCAATATCATCATAATAAATATCGCCATGACCATGGGTAGGTTTTTTGTGATAGGTCCAAAGGGGTGAAGCCATTGATCAGGCAGATAGAGTGAAATAATCAGGGTGTATAACAGGATAAGTAATACCTGTATCCAGCCTAAAATTTGAATACGATAAGCCACAACGGTAGCAATACCCAATGCGATATCGAATGCTGCTGCTCCGTATAAGAAGAGTGGGGCGAAAACTGCTGAGATACCGACTTGGGAAAGTAGTGCGAAGCTCGTTTCACGAGGAAAAACAAATGCGGAAATATATCCGGTGAATACCCACACAAACGCGATGCTTATGCGCAGTACAGGGCTTAGAAAGTAGAGTTTGGCGTGCCATCTATCAGGATCTTTAGCGGGTGTTTCAGCAAGCACGTTATGGATATCTTGGGGTGCTTGTCCGAGGTGCTCAATGAATGGTTGGATATCTCCTGTATTACTTCGCTGTAACATAGTGACCGTCTCATTGGTGAGAGGTGTATTGCCTGAGATGCCTCCCAGTCGGGCGAGAATCTGTGCGATGGGGTAGGGTATGGATAGAAATTTGGCAGAGCCAATTCCCAGCCATGACCTAAGCTCAGTTAAGAGGCTCTTAATTGCTATAGGGGTCGGCCCGGCGACCACTAATCGTTGTCTCAGTAAGTTATCTGTGTTGATGCATTTTGTGACCAACCGGGTCAGATCACTGATATGTATTGGTTGTATCATCTGATCACCCAATCCAATCAGAGGTATCAGCGGCAGACTCGATAGTGCTTTGAAAAATGCCATACTTTTTGCCCCTGTACCGTAAACGATCGAGGGCATGAGTATCAGCCACTCAAGTTTCATTGAAGAAAGGTAGTCATCTGCCGCTTTCTTGCTGAGGTGGTAGTGGCTGAAAGCGCTCTTGTCTGCTCCCAGGGCAGATATCTGAATAATCCTTTTGACCCCCATCTCTTCACACGCCCTGAATAGGGCTATCGGTGCTTTGGTATGCAGAGCGTGGAACGTTTGGCTGCCCTGTTGACGAATGATCCCTACAGCATTGATTACGGCATCAAACCCCGTCACGCGTGGCCGCCATACTCTGGCGCTATGATCGATAGAAAAGTCGCCCTGAATAACCTCGATACCTGGTGGGTAATGTCTTTCGTTCAGGTTGCGTACACAACCTACCACTTGATGACCCTCATCCTTTAATGTCTGTGCAATATGACGACCTATGAATCCACTGACACCCGTAATCAGAATGCGCATATCATGCTACCCCGTTGCTCTGTTAATACGTTCACTATCATTCCTTAGAGGGCTGTAATTACAGAATAAACAGAAATTCATAAAGAATATCATCCATCCGTGTTTGTGCTGGCCAAGTTAGTTCAAGATAGAAATTCCCTATCTATTTTTTACTAATTTCTGTTATTACAGAAATTAGTGGATATTTGTGTTTCTGTCAAGCACTATCCAGCCGAAGATGGAAATCTGTTTGGTATTGTATTGAGTTATAAGTTACATTTTGACCTCCATGGCTTGATAGAATGATTGAGTGAAATAATGAGTTTGCAAGGATATCAACGTCATATCGCAAGCCTGAATCAGTGGCAAGTAGATAATTTCAAAGGTTTTTTCTATGCGTCGCAGCGGATTGGGTATCTTAAGGAGCCGGTATGGTCACTATTGTCAGAGTGGAGAGACTATTTCTTTGCAGATTCAAGGGGTATCCATTTAAAGGAGTGTGTCGATACCTTTGAAGCACGTACACAAGTATTGGCAGAAGTGACAACAGTGCTATTGGAACAGGGAATCATGACCCATCGGCATGGCGAGCAATATCCTGTCACGGCAAGCTGTAGAGAAACGGCAATCGCTACTATCGATCGTGCGGCAGCCCCCTATTTTGGTCTACGTGCCTATGGCCAGCATATGAATGGCTTTGTGCAGAGCGGAACTAGCTTGAAACTCTGGGTTGCTCGCCGCGCTGCTGACCGGCTTATCTTCCCGGGTCATCTGGATAACATGGTTGCTGGCGGGCTCCCCCACAATATCTCACTCGCCGACAATCTGCGCAAAGAGTGCATGGAGGAGGCAAGCATTCCAAATGTCCTGGCCGATCAAGCCATTGCGGTGGGGGCTCTGACCTACTGTATCGAAACTTCGGTGGGTTTGAAACCCGATACACTCTACTGCTATGACTTGGAGCTCCCAGAAGACTTCAAACCGGAAAACTCAGATGGAGAAGTTGCGGAATTTATGCTGTTGCCTGTTGAAGAGGTTGCCAGACAGGTTGCGCAGACTGATGACTTCAAGCCGAATTGTAATCTGGTGGTGATTGACTTTTTGGTGCGTCATGGGATTATAAATCCTGAAACACCTGGATATCTTGGATTGGTTCAGGGGTTGCATGAGAAAATATGAATAAAGGTGGTAGATTCTTGAGAACTAATACTCTTTTTGAATACCTATGGAACCAGATGGCTGGAAATCCAGTCACACTTAAAAATGGAATAGACGCGTGAGTATTTTCCACGTTTCTTTAAATGACTGGGTAGATACATGAATTATCAGATAATTAAACGGCTTTGTTGGTTGATTCTTTTGTTCAGTGCAGCACCACTGTGGGCCAATCGTCAGTCGGTTCCCATCCAAGATTTGCAGCCAACAGTTGAGCAGCAGAAGACCGCCAATGTCATTGTCAAGGTCATTGATAAATATCATTACAAAGACATTGCGCTGGATGATGCGATGTCGAAGATGATCCTGCAACGCTATTTTGACACCCTAGATCCAAATCGGGTGTTTTTTCTGGCTGGGGATATTGCGCAGTTCTCCAATTATCAGAGTAAGCTGGATGACTATCTGAAAAATTCTCGGATTGAGCCCGCCTTCGAAATTTTCCGCCTTTATCGTTTACGTGTCAGCGAAGCCATATCTCATACCCTTAAACTGTTGGATGGCGATTTCGATTTCACCATTGATGAAACCTACAAGTTTGAGCGAGATAAGGAGCCTTGGCCACAGACACGAGCGGAATTGAACGATATATGGCGTAAACGGGCGAAGAACGATTTCCTCACGCTACGTCTGATGGATAAGAAAGACAGTGAGATCAAAAAGACCCTGAAAGACCGCTATCAAAGGTTACAGAACCGGGTGGAGCAGTTTGACAGTAACGACATCTTCCAAACATTTATCAATGCTTATACGCTAAGCCTGGAGCCTCATACCAGTTACATGTCACCCAGTACCTCTGAGAATTTCGATATCAGTATGAGACTCTCCCTGGAAGGTATAGGTGCTGTATTGAAGGATGAAGACGGTTATACAGAGGTTCAGAAAACCATAATAGGTGGTCCTGCTGAACAGAGCGATCTTCTGCATGCTGGTGATCGCATTGTTGGTGTTGGACAGGGCCTGGAAGGCAAGATAGAAGATATTATCGGTTGGCGTTTGCAGGATGTGGTGGAACAGATTCGCGGCCCCAAGGGTTCGGTTGTTCGGCTTGAGGTGTCACCGAAGGGTGATGATGTGAACCGTAAAACCATTACTTTGGTACGTAATAAAATCAAACTGGAAGAGCAGGCTGCCAAGAGCTATGTCATCGATAAACTGGATGGTACTGATAATGCTAGCATTGGTGTTATCGAAGTACCTACTTTCTATCGGGACTTTGCCGCTGAGGCTCGCGGCGAAAAGAACTTTCGTAGTACGACCCGTGATGTGCGTAATCTGCTGGTAGACCTGAAAAGCAAGGGGGTTGATGGGATTGTTATTGATTTGCGGGAAAATGGTGGCGGCTCCCTCTCTGAGGCCACTGAGCTGACTGGCTTGTTTATTGATTCAGGACCAGTTGTTCAAATCAAGGATGCCTTTGGCAAGATTGAAGTGGAGCAAGATCCCGATCAATCTATAGCTTACGACGGTCCTATGGCTGTACTGGTTGATCGTAACAGCGCCTCTGCCTCGGAAATATTTGCTGGAGCGATTCAAGATTATAAACGAGGTATCATCATCGGTGAGCCTACCTTTGGTAAGGGCACCGTGCAGACCTTGGTGAATCTGGGACGTTTCGTGCCTGGACGGAAAAAGGATCTTGGACGTCTGCGTTTAACCATGGCACAGTTCTTTAGAATTAATGGGGGTAGTACCCAACACCGGGGAGTGGTTCCTGATATTCAGTTTCCCACTGCTAAATATTCCGACGAATATGGTGAACGTTCCTTGGAAAATGCCTTGCCCTGGGCAGAGATCAAGCCAGCGAATTTTACTACCAAAGGAGAGGGGATTTCTCCGTTGCTGACCAATAACTCCCTGTTACGCATCAAGAATAACACTGGCTTTGAAATGCTTGTGGATCAGGAAAAACGATTCCTGGAGCTTGATAAGCGCACTGAACTCAGTCTGCTTGAAAAGCGTCGCAGGAGCGAATGGGAAGAGAGAGAGCATGAACGACTGTTACATCAGAATCGTTTTCGTGCCTCGCAAGGTTTAGCCGCCATAAAGTCATCCGACCATAAAGATGCCGAAGACGAGCCAGATGAGAAGGAGACCGAGGCGATGCATCGCATTGAGTTGAATGAGGCAGCCAGGATATTGGTGGACGCTATTCGGGGTAAAGCGCCCATGGCAGTGATGCGCTAAACATGGCAATAGCCACCAAGTAGCCGGTTCCTGTTCCTATAAAGATGAGAGCGCCGTGTTGGCGGTCTCGTAAATTGTTCTGGCAGCGGCTTCTTCGAGCTTGGGAAAAATAATCATCCAAAGATTGCGTTCCTGGATTCTAGTGTGGTGCTTCATACAAATTGACGATGATAGCGTCTCGCCCGAAGGGAAGCCTGCTCAGGCCAGGATACTGCGTTGCAATGCTTGAAAAGGGCGAGCCATTCCCTGCGCATTTGTGCAATAATGAAACCGGGAAAACGAGCAGCAAGATAGGATGATTATTTATTTCCCGAGGCCCTAAGGGCGGGACACGCCCGGTTAGCCTGTGAAGTGAGTGGTGCCATAAGGCTGCCAGCAGCAGGAACCTACCAAAGCGACTCAAGCGAGGATCAGTGCTGTGTTTGAGCGCCGTTCTTTAGGGTGGTGAGGATGTCAACTAAAGAAACTATTCAGCATGGGGTTAATCTGGTTTGTACACAACACTTGACAATCGTCTGAATCGTTTACGTCAGGCGGATCAGCTTGGGCTTTTGACAGATGGCCTGATTGGCCTGGAAAAAGAGGGGTTACGTGTTTCTCCTCAAGGATCTATCTCTCAACGCCCTCATCCTGAGGGATTGGGATCACCTCTAACTAATCGCTACATTACAACCGATTATTCAGAGGCACTGACAGAGATTATTACACCACCTTCAACCAATCGTGAAGAGCCGCTGAAATTTCTCTTTGAAGCGCATCATTTTCTCTATCAGCATTTGGATGATGAGATCCTTTGGTCGAGCAGTATGCCTTGCGTGGTTGAGGGCGATGATCGCATACCTATCGCTAATTACGGTACATCTAATGAAGGTATGATGAAAACGGTCTACCGACGCGGCCTAGGGCACCGTTATGGACGTGTCATGCAAGTGATAGCTGGAGTCCATTTTAACTACTCACTGCCTCAGAAGTTTTGGCAGATTTATCAACAGCTGGAGGGGGAGCAGAGGGGGGCTTCACACTTTATCTCTGAAGCCTACTTCGCGATGCTGAGGAATTTGCAGCGTCTTGGTTGGCTTATCCCCTATCTGTTTGGTGCTTCTCCAGCTGTCTGTAAGTCATTCCTTGGCGGTCGTCCAACGATATTGGAATCGTTTGATGAAAACACCTACTACTCGCCCTATGCTACATCACTGCGCATGGGCGATATTGGCTACCAGAACAGCAAAGAGCAGGGGACAGGCATCAAGGCCTGCTATGACTGTTTAACCGCCTATATCGAGACACTCTCTTGTGCCATTGAAACCCCCTGTCCCATCTACCAGGCGATGGGCGTGAAAATTGATGGCCGCTATGAGCAGCTTAATGCAAATATTCTGCAGATTGAAAATGAATACTATAGTACGGTGCGCCCAAAACAGATCCCGGACGCCATGGAGAAGCCGATTCATGCTTTGCAGCATCGGGGAGTGCGTTACATCGAGTTACGCTCATTAGATGTGAATGCTTTCCATCCTCTGGGCATTGCTGAAGAGCAAGTCTATTTTATCGAAGCGTTGATGCTATTCTGTCTGTTACATGACAGCCCATGCATCAATGTTTCAGAACAGAAAGAGATTGACTGGAATGAGCTGACCGCTGCCCATAAAGGCAGGGAACCTGGACTCGAATTACAGAGAAATGGTAAAACGGTTTCATTACAGAATTGGGGGTTAGAAATTTGTGATGCTTTGCAACCAATCTGTGAAATCCTCGATAACGGCTTGAATGGCCGACCCTATACCCGAAGTCTCTTGTTACAGAAGAGTAGCTTGCAGAATCCCAATTTAACACCATCCGCTCGTATGTTGGCCGAGATGCGGGAGAAGGGTGAGAGTTTTTTTCATTTTGCTCAGCGTATGTCCAAGCAGCATCAACACTATTTCAATCAACAGGCAGGTTCCCATGAAGATCAACAGCTACTGATTCAGGAAGCCAAAGATTCGTGGCGTCGGCAACAAGAGATCGAAGCGTCTGATACACTCAGTTTTGATGCATTTCTGGAAACCTACTTTGCTCAAAGGCTCGAGGTTGATGAAAATGAGAAAAATATTTTAATAAATTGATGAGGATGAATGAATGGAGGAACAGTATGAAAACGAATGGAGCTTCTCTACACTAGCAATACGCACGGGACATCATCGTACATCGGAAGGTGAACATGGCGAACCCATATTTCCAACCTCAAGTTTTGTGTTTAGCAATGCGGCAGAAGCGGCGGACCGCTTCAGCGGAAAAGAGCCAGGTAATATCTATGCAAGATTCACCAATCCTACAGTAAGAGCGTTTGAGCAACGATTGGCTGCACTGGAGGGAGGGGAGTGTTGCGTTGCCACCGCATCTGGAATGGCTGCTATTCTCGCAACGTGTATGGGGTTATTGCAGGCGGGAGATCATATTCTCGCATCTCGCAGTCTTTTTGGTACAACAACTATTCTATTCAATAAATACCTCTCACGCTTTGGTATAGAGACCAGTTATGTTGATCTCAATGACATTTTGGCTTGGGAAACCGCTATTCGACCCTCAACCAAACTGTTGTTTCTTGAGACGCCTTCTAATCCCCTGACTCAAATCGCGGATATTACCCTGCTCAGTGAATTAGCTCATGCCCACCAAGCATTACTGGTTGTCGATAACTGTTTTTGCACCCCAGCACTACAGCGCCCATTGAGTCTTGGGGCTGATATCGTAGTTCACTCGGCAACCAAGTATTTAGATGGACAGGGGCGTTGTATAGGTGGGGCTGTTGTCGGCAACCAGGCGTTGGTTGGTGAGGCGGTATTTGGTGTGTTAAGAACGGCTGGGCCAACCCTGAGCCCATTTAATGCCTGGGTCTTCCTGAAGGGGTTGGAGACTCTTGAACTGCGCATGCAGGCCCATTCACAGAATGCGCAACAATTAGCTGAGTGGCTTGAACAGCATCCACAAATTACTCAAGTCTATTTCCCGGGGCTGTCAAACCACCCTCAGCATGATCTGGCCATTTGCCAGCAAAAGGCTCCTGGTGGGATCGTGGCATTTGATGTTAAAGGCGGGCAACCAGCGGCTTGGAAATTAATTGATGCTACCCGTATGATTTCGATCACGGCTAACCTGGGTGATACAAAAACCACTATTACACATCCTGCGACCACGACTCACGGCCGGCTGAGCCCTGAGGAGCGTCATGAGATCGGTATTGGGGACGGTTTGTTGCGAATTGCCGTAGGTCTGGAGAATATTGAGGACCTTAAGCAGGATCTGATGCGAGGTTTGGATCTCCTTTGAATCTTGATTCCGCAGGGGATAGCCTTAGCAGAATAGCCCGAAAACCCTCGCCCAATGCGGGCGGGGAGTAGTCACCTACTATCTTGAACGCACCCTGATTGAACCACTCATTGAGGCTTTAAGGCCAGGCGGGCTTATTTTCTACCAAACCTTTACTGCGCTGACTTGTTCATCCGAGGGACCGCAAGAGAGCAGGTTTCGATTGGATGACAATGAACTATTGGCGCTGTTTAACGGTTTGAAACTGCGATTTTATCGCGAAGAAGGCGTGTTGGGAGATACCTCTAAAGGAACTCGGAATCAGGCGATGCTGGTAGCTCAAAAAACAGGCCCTTAAGGAGAGGCGTGTATTTCTAAAACGGCTAATAATAACTGAAAATAGATGGATGATGGATGAGCCAAATAAAATATGAATCGATGAAACCTTTTTCCGAGGCTTGTGAAGAGAATAAGCGGCCTATCCTTGAGCAGTTACAGCGTCTGTTTCGTACCACCCGCAGGGTGTTGGAGATTGGTAGCGGTACGGGACAGCATGCCATCTATTTTGCCGCTGCTCTGCCTAATGTGATCTGGCAGACCAGTGACAGAATCGAAAATCATGCTGGCATCCAGGCCTGGCTGGAAGAGGCGGCCTTAAGCAATCTTTATGAGCCGTTGGATCTTGACGTTGCTAAAAGCTGGCCTGAGGTGAGTTTTGATGGGGTTTTTAGTGCTAATACCACACATATCATGTCTTGGCCAGAGGTGATTCTGTTGTTTCAGGGGGTGGGACGAGTTTTACAACCACAGGGTTACTTTGCTCTCTATGGACCATTCAACTATCAGGGTCAATTTACCAGTAAAAGTAATAGCCGATTTGATAAATGGCTCAAAGCGCGTGACCCATTAAGTGGCTTGAAAGAGTTTGATGCCCTAAATGAGTTGGCCGAACTCAATGGGATGAACTTAGAGGAAGATATTGACATGCCAGCAAACAACCGAATATTGGTTTGGCGTAAACTGTAAAAAATTCATTCAGGCATTGTTCAGTTTGGGGCTAGTAAGCTTTAACTATCAGCAGAGGCTTACCTGGAGAATATCCATGAATAAAATAATGCTTATTACCGGAACACTCTTATTCACCCTGTCCATGACTATCACAGCAGAAGGTCGTGATCACTACCGGGATACTGCAAGGGTCATTGATGTAGAGCCCGTTTATCGAACTGTTGAGATTTCCGAACCGGAACGTAACTGTTGGGATGAAGAAGTCAGCCGCTATAGACAGAATGAAAAAGATTATACCCCAACGGTGTTGGGGGGCATCATTGGTGGCGTGGTTGCCCATTCTGTGAGTCGTGGCCGTGGACGGGGGCGTGATGCTGCCACACTGGCTGGTACTTTGCTTGGCGGAGCAATTGGACATGATCTAAGCAGAGAGAGGCGGGGAGGGCACTACACCACATCCTATGAACGTCGCTGTGAAGTGACCCATCATACCCGAAATGAAGAGCGGTTGATGGGCTATGATGTTACCTATCGCTATAAGGGACGAGTCTTCACTACCTTTACAAAAGAACATCCTGGTGACAGGATTCCAGTTAAGGTAGATGTTAGGCCCGAGTATGACGGTTAAGCCGAATATTTTACCCAGACCTTTAGGTTTAAGGTAGCGCCATGATCGATACCAAATTGGTTCGGGTATCGCATTCATATGATGAAATCGGTATACCCTTTGCTCTCTTGTGTCGATGCTTAGGAGTTAGTTTAGAATGGAGCGGTCAACTGTGGACTCTAGTGTGGTGCTTCATACAAATTGACGATGATAGAAGCCTGCTCAGGCCAGGAGACAAGGCGCAATGCGCAGGGAATGGCTCGCCCTTTTCAAGCATTGCAACGCAGTATCCTGACCACATAGGTATTACATACTATGAAAATGACAATCCGCCCGATTTTATTGACGTTAATGCTTGGTCTGTTGCTATTAACAGCAACTTATACCGCAGCTGATATGAGTCTCGATCAGGCTGTGAAACAAGCAAGACAGCGCATAGGAGGACGGGTTATTTCTGCCGAAACCCGTAATCAAAATGGCCATCAAGTGCATAATATTCGCATCCTGAGCAATGATGGTAAGGTTCGCCGCTTGCAGATAAATGCCAATGGTGATGCTAGAAGGACGAAGGGGAGGCGCTGATTCGCCGAGGATTTTTTAAATGCGTGTACTTTTGGTTGAAGATGAGGCAGATATAAGGGAGCCTCTCGCAGTAAGGCTTGCAGAGCAGGGTTATACTGTGGATAAGGCGGAAGATGGAGAGGCTGGGCTCTATTTGGGCAGGGAGTATGGTATTGATGTCGGTGTTATCGATATAGGATTGCCGAAGCTCTCCGGGATTGAACTGATCAGAGAGCTGCGCAAGCAAGATAAGCACTTTCCAATTCTGATTCTGACTGCCCGGGGTAATTGGCAGGATAAGGTAGAGGGGCTGGAGGCGGGGGCTGATGACTATCTGGTAAAACCCTTTCATGTCGAAGAGCTGTTAGCTCGGCTTAATGCCCTATTGAGACGTTCAGGAGGTTGGTCACAGCCTGTTTTGAACGGTGGTCCTATAGCCCTTGATACCCGTACCCAAGCAGTTAACGTCAGCGATATACCGGTGGAGTTGACGGCCTATGAATACAAGGTTCTGGAGTATTTGATGTTGCATGCTGGTGAAGTGGTCTCGAAAACCGATCTAACCGAGCACATCTACGAGCAGGATTGGGATCGAGATAGCAATACAATTGAGGTCTTCGTACGCCGACTGCGTAAAAAGCTTGACCCCAACGAGCGTTATAAGCCTATTGAGACGCTACGCGGACGAGGTTACCGGTTTGCTTTGGAGCGGCATCTTTAGATCTCTATGGCGAGGATCACCAAGCGTATCCTCTCAATCCGGCAACGCTTATTACTGGCGGCCAGTCTGGTATTGAGTGCCTTTCTTGGATTGACAGGGCTGTCACTCGATGAAGCCTTTCGCTCATCTAGTGAAGAGGCACTGCAAGTGAGGTTGTTTAGCAGTGTCTATGCACTACTTGCTGCCGCAGAAGAGGGGAAGGAGGGGGAGCTGAAAATGCCTGATGTGTTGATTAATCCGCGCTTCAATCGCCCTGATTCTGGGCTCTATGCCCAGGTTACTGACTCTACCGGTAGCTATCATTGGTATTCTGGCTCTTCACTAGGCTACTCTATTAAGTTTTCCCGTGATATTGCCCCTGGTGATTCTGAGATAGGACGTTTCAAATTGGCAGATAGTGAGGTCATAGGCCTAAACTTCGGTATTGTATGGGAGGATTTTAAGGGCCGAGAGTTGAAGTATGTACTTTCGGTGGCGGAAGACCTGAAACCCTTAGAGGAGCAGGTTGACGCATTTCGCGACACGCTGTTTCTCTGGTTGGGCGGAGGTGCGCTGTTGCTGCTTCTGGTCCAAGGGTGGGTGCTAAACTGGGGACTATTACCCCTACGAAAGGTTGAACAGGCATTGACCGAGATTGAGTCTGGGAAGTCAGTCAAGTTACAGGGTGTCTATCCAAAAGAGTTAAACCGGTTGACGTCAAATATCAATTCTTTGATTGCTCATGCTCAGGCGAGACAGCAGCGTTATCGAGATAGTTTGGGAGATTTGGCACATAGCCTGAAGACCCCTTTGGCAATCTTGCAAAGTGTTGCTGATGAGCCATCAAAACCCTCATCCCAGGCTGTAAAGGAGCAGGTTGAGCGAATGAACCAAATAGTCAGCCATCAATTGCAGCGAGCCACAGCTTCGGGACGCAACATTCTGAGTCAAAGCGTACCCGTCAAGCCACTGGTAGAGCGACTTGTTAAATCACTGGACAAGGTCTATTTCGAGAAAGCGATCCAATGGCAGATATCGATTGATGAACGGGGGGTCTTTGTTGGTGATGAAGGGGATTTGATGGAATTATTGGGAAACCTTATGGAGAATGCTTGTAAGTATGGCCATCGTCGTGTTTCTGTGAGTGCTGAAGATGCACAGCCACTACATATTTGCATTGAGGATGATGGTGAAGGAATTCCCGATCACCAGGCCGAAGCCGTTTTTCAACGGGGCCATCGGGCTGACACACGACAACCTGGGCAGGGGATTGGTCTGGCAGTAGCCGCTGATATTGCCAGTGCTTACGGCGGAAGTATTAAGATTGGAACATCGGATACCCTTGGCGGGACAGCCATTAATATCTGGTTGCCAGCAGGTTGAACCTAAAACTCTTCTCCCTTTCCAAGGCGCGCAACAACGTGGATGACCGCTTAGCGTCTCGCCCGAAGGGAAGCCTGCTCAGGCCAGGATACTGCGTTGCAATGCTTGAACCTAAAAAAATCAGTTGACCGCTCC
>JARRQF010000068.1:0-17262 GCA_037382065.1 Candidatus Thiodiazotropha sp.
TTCGGCAGGTGGAGCAACGATTGAGACCTTGCGTAAGTATGTAGAAAATCAGGCTACGCCTGATTAGCCCTTTCATCCCCGCCCGCATTGGGCGAGGGTTTTCGGGCTATTCTGCTAAAGAATATCATCAAGATCGTTAATATCTGAGGCCATTTTTTGTAAAAACTCTTTAATATCGCCAAATAGCCCATCCACGACACCTTCCTTCATCTCAACCCGATATATTTTTGCGAATTCTCCCGGTTTATCTGATGCAAAGAAGTAAACGTCATATTCATCAGAGCCTCTTAATTGTGAAATTGCAAATACAACACCACGACTTAATAAAGGAATTTGATCTGAATAACACTCATAATCGGGTCCTTTATAACGCTCTATAAAATCGCCTAAAATGAGTTTCGATTTGTCTTGGGAAAAAGAGGCTGACAAAAGCCTAAAGTATTGATTACCATACGACTCTTCTAGCACCAAAGAGCCCTCTTGACAAAGAAACTCTTTATACGATCCAGGAAAAAGAATTTTGTACTCCTTTTCAGTTTCCAAAAGCAGTTTAGAGCAATTTGGTTCTGGTTTGGAAAAGATTATTTGATCTGCTCTAGGAGGGTATACTTGAGTGATATCAAAATCTTCGCCTTCTGACTTTTTAGTTTCCTCTACAATTTCGTTCCACGCCTTTTTAAACTTACTGTCCTTATTTTTCAATAAAGAAATAATATCACTACCCCAATACGCATTATTGGTTGTAGGCATCTTTGTTACCTCTGCATAAATATCTACTGATGAAAAAGCCAAATAGATAGCAATAAATAGTGTGGAATAAACATTAAGCACTTTTTTCTTCCTCATTCTGCTAGCCTTGAGAGTCGGAATACTTATCGTAGGTTCAATAATTGATTCCTCATGGCGCTCGCCGCGTTAGAGAGTGTTCGTCTGGCGTGCATAACAATGCCAAGGGAGCGGGTTAGCTTCAGTTCAGGCACTTCCAGTTTTACAATCTGCTCATCAAGTAATATCTCTGGTAGCAGACTCCAGCCCAATCCAATGTTTGTCATCATCTTCAAGGTCTCCAGGTAATCAGTCGCAAGTGTACAGTTAACCTGATGTCTATGATTGTGGATTGACTGTTCCAGTAAGGCTCTGGTGTAAGTTCCTCGCGAGGGCAAAACGGCAGGATATTTAACCAGCTCTGCGAGTGGTATGTTTTTCTGTTGGGCTAGCTTATGGTCAAGGCCGACGGCGACACACAGCGGATCATGCCATACCCTTTCAGTAAAGAGGGTTTCGACTGGGTTGAGGGGCAGGGTGACCACTGCAAGTTCTAACTCCCCATGCTCAACAGATTGGCAGGCCCTTTCTGATTCCATAAAGTGGATATCCAACTCTACCTGAGGATAGACGTCACAGAAGCGGCGCAGCGCAGGCGGAAGGCGATGCAGGCCGACATGGTGGCTGGTGCCCATCGAAAGGCGACCAGAAATTCTTCCGGAAAGATTTAAAAGTCCTCGTCGGATATCAGCCATTTCCTGGATGATCTGCTCTGCTCTGGGTAGCAGTTGGCGTCCTGCCTCCGTGAGAAAGATCTGCCTTCCTACCCGATCGAAAAGCTTGATCGATAGCTCATTTTCCAATCCGGCAATACGCTTGCTGATCGCAGGTTGCGTGAGAAAAAGTGCATCGGCAGCGAGTGAGAATGAACCCTCTCGGGCGACCTGAACGAATGCGCGTAGCGATGAAAACTCCATATCTATTCCTATAAAGAATGCAAAACATGAAATATATGAATTTGTATTATGTAGAATACTACTTTATGTTTTGCTTACCAGCGAGGGCATGGGTGTTCCGCTGAATAGTAAAAGGAGAGTGAGATGAATGCTAAGACGCTATATGACAAACTCTGGGAATCCCATGTAGTGCGTACCGATGAAGATGGTACTGCACTGATCTATATCGATCGTCACCTAGTGCATGAGGTGACTTCGCCCCAGGCTTTTGAAGGATTGCGCCTAGCTGGTCGTCAGCTTTGGCGAAGCGATGCCAATCTGGCGACGCCGGATCATAATGTACCTACCACGGAGCGTTCGGGAGGGGTTGCGTCAATAACCGACCCGATTTCACGTATCCAGGTGGAGACTCTGAATAAGAACTGCCAGGATTTTGCGATCACTGAATTTGAGATGCTCGATCCACGTCAAGGTATCGTCCATGTGGTGGGGCCAGAGCAGGGCGCAACACTGCCTGGTATGACGGTAGTGTGTGGTGACTCCCATACTTCGACTCATGGCGCTATGGGGGCTTTGGCATTCGGCATAGGAACATCAGAAGTAGAGCATGTGCTGGCAACCCAGTGCCTGATTCAGAAAAAATCCAAGGCGATGCAGATTAGGGTAGAGGGCCAGGTCGGACCTGGTGTGACGGCAAAGGATATTGTGTTGGCGATTATTGGTGAAATCGGTACTGCTGGTGGAACCGGTTACGCTATCGAATTTGCGGGTCAGGCTATCGAAGAGCTCTCTGTCGAAGGTCGGCTGACGCTTTGCAACATGGCGATTGAAGCTGGTGCCAGGGCTGGATTTATTGCAGTGGATGAGAAGACAATCGAATATGTTAAGGGGCGTGCTTATGCGCCAACTGGTGAAAACCTGGAAAAGGCCAAAGCTTACTGGCGCACGTTGCACAGTGATCCTGGCGCTGAGTTTGATCGGGTGGTTACTTTAAATGCTACTACCATAAAACCCCAGGTGACGTGGGGTACCTCGCCTGAAATGGTGGTGGGAATTGACCAGAATGTGCCTGATCCCGCCCAAGAGAGCGATAAAGTAAAAGCGGAAGGCATGCAGCGGGCACTTGAATATATGGGGTTAGAGGCCGGTACGCCGATCCAGGCGATTCGCCTGGATAAAGTATTCATCGGTTCTTGTACTAATTCGCGAATTGAAGACCTGCGCGCTGCAGCAGAGGTTGTGAAGGGGCGTCAGGTTGCCGAAAACATCAAACTGGCGCTGATCGTGCCTGGGTCAGGGTTAGTCAAAGCCCAAGCTGAGACAGAGGGGCTTGATCGCATCTTTACCAAGGCGGGATTTGAATGGCGCGAACCTGGTTGTTCCATGTGTCTGGCAATGAATGCTGATTGTCTGGAGCCGGGAGAGCGATGCGCCTCAACCTCAAACCGAAATTTCGAAGGCCGGCAAGGGCAGGGGGGGCGTACCCATCTGGTGAGTCCGGCGATGGCGGCGGCGGCGGCTGTTTATGGCCATTTCACTGATCTTGAATGAGATAGTTAATGTTAGAAATGATATGTAAATAATTGAAAAATTTGTATATTATTCTTGAAAAGAGGAGAGTTTGATGGAGAAATTCGAGACATTTACTGGCATTGTCTGTCCGCTGGATCGATCCAATGTGGATACTGATGCCATCATACCGAAACAGTTTCTCAAATCGATTAAGCGCTCAGGCTTTGGGCCAAATTTATTTGATGAGTGGCGTTATCTGGATCACGGTGAGCCGGGTATGGATAACAGCAAGCGGCCCAGCAATCCCGATTTTGTGTTGAACGATGCCCGTTATCAGGCAAGCAAGATTCTTCTGACACGCAAGAACTTTGGTTGTGGTTCTTCCCGGGAACACGCCCCTTGGGCACTTGAGGACTATGGATTTCGTGTGATAATCGCCCCTAGCTATGCTGATATATTCTTTAATAATTGCTTTAAAAATGGTCTATTACCAATTGTTCTTGAAGAAAAAATAGTTGATGATATATTCCGGCTTGCAACCCAGGAACAGGCGCTTTCCCTTTCTGTGAATTTGCAGGAGCAGGTACTTGAGATGCCTGATGACAAAAAGATCTCCTTTGACGTCGATCCGTTTCGCAAGCACTGCTTGCTCAACGGACTGGATGATATCGGCTTGACGCTGCAACATGTGGAGTCAATCAAGGCTTATGAGGTGCGGCATAAAAGTGAAGCACCCTGGCTGTTTTCTTAGGGAGTGGCCATTAACGGCGAACGACGCGCAAGCAGTGCCCGCCGAGATTTCCCACAAATTCATGTTCAACTACGGATTCTAGGTTAAACCTAGAATCTGTAGTTGACCGCTAAACTCTAACGTAAGGTAATGATATGTTGGGTCGATTAATGAATTTTCTCCTCACCTATTGGGTGAACCCATTAACGCTACAAGAATTTGTGAAAAATCTCGACGTCCCCTGCGGCGTTGTCGTTCTTGTTAAGGGAGCGGCCATTAACGGCGAACGACGCCTTGCAGGGCACGCCGAGATTTCCCACAAATTCATGTTCAACTACGGATTCTAGGTTAAATGAGCAAACAAATTCTGATACTGCCTGGTGATGGCATTGGCCCCGAAATTGTCGCTGAAGCGGCTAAGGTACTGGCTACTCTACGTGATCGCTATGATCTGGATATCGATCTGGACGAAGCGCTGATTGGTGGAGCGGCAATTGATGCGACAGGTGGGCCTTTACCGGACGCGACTTTGGAGTTGGCTAAAGAGGCCGATGCTCTGTTGTTAGGTGCTGTGGGCGGACCTAAATGGGAGCAGTTGGATATCTCAATTCGGCCTGAGAAGGGACTTTTGGGGCTGCGTTCCGCACTCAACCTGTTTGCTAATCTACGCCCTGCGATACTCTATCCCCAATTGGCTGGGGCATCGAGTTTGAAGGCTGAGATTGTGTCGGGTCTCGATATTATGATAGTTCGGGAGCTGACTGGTGGTATCTATTTTGGCCAACCACGAGGTATCCGTGAGTTAGATGGTGGTGAGCGTCAGGGATTCAATACACTGGTGTATGCTGAATCTGAGGTTGAACGAATTGCCCGTGTCGCTTTTGATATCGCAAATAAGCGTGGTAAGCGAGTCTGTTCAGTGGATAAAGCGAATGTTCTGGAGTGTACTGAGCTTTGGCGTGAAGTAGTTAATCGTGTCGGTAAGAAGTACGCTGATGTTGAACTGAGTCACATGTATGTCGATAACGCTGCTATGCAGTTGGTGAAATGGCCAAAGCAGTTTGATGTGATAGTGACGACCAATATGTTTGGAGATATTCTGTCCGATTGCGCTGCCATGTTAACTGGCTCCATTGGTATGTTGCCTTCTGCCTCTCTGGATGAAGCTGGCAAAGGAATGTATGAACCAATTCATGGCTCAGCTCCGGATATTGCGGGTCAGGGTGTCGCAAATCCTCTGGCAACCATCTTGTCTGTGGCTATGATGTTGCGCTACAGCCTGGATGAGCCGGATATGGCGCAACGGATCGAGGATGCTGTGAATAAGGTACTCGATCAAGGATTGCGTACCCCCGATATTATCTCTGAAGGGATGATTGAAGTGAGTTGTGAAGGCATGGGAGATGCGGTAGTTGCCGCATTGGATTGAATTAGAAACTAGCATAAAGTGTTATGGATTATTCAAGATGAAAAGAGTCGGTTTTGTAGGTTGGCGTGGCATGGTGGGCTCGGTGTTGATGGGGCGCATGTTGGAAGAGGATGATTTTTCCCTGATTGATGAGCCGGTTTTCTTCACTACCTCTCAGGTAGGGCAGGTTGGCCCTGAGATTGGAAAACCGATACCCGCACTGAAAGATGCTACCAATATCGAAGAGCTGATGGAGATGGAGGCGATTGTTACCTGCCAGGGAGGGGGTTATACCAACCAGGTTTATGATCAGTTGCGCATGGCTGGCTGGAAGGGCTACTGGATCGATGCGGCTTCCAGTCTGCGTATGAAGGATCACACCTTGATTGTGCTAGATCCTGTCAATGATTCGGTCATTCGAAATGGCCTTGCTGAGGGAAAACGGGATTTTATCGGTGGCAACTGTACTGTCAGTCTGATGCTGATGGCGCTCGGCGGGTTGTTCCGTGAAAATCTGGTGGAGTGGGCAACCTCAATGACCTATCAGGCCGCCTCTGGTGCTGGGGCACGCAACATGCGAGAACTGATCAGCCAGATGGGCGCGTTGGAAAAGGCAGTCCAGCCGCAGCTGGCCGATCCCGCTTCGGCGATTCTTGAAATTGATCGCCTGGTTGCTGAGACGATGCGCAGTGATAACTTCCCTACAGAAAACTTTGGTGCAGCTCTGGCAGGTAGCTTGATTCCATGGATCGATGTGCCACTTGATAACGGCCAAAGCAAGGAGGAGTGGAAGGGGTTTGTTGAGACCAACAAGATATTGGGTCGAAGTGATAATCCCATTCCAATTGATGGCACTTGTGTACGAATCGGATCAATGCGTTGTCATAGTCAGGCATTAACCATAAAGTTACATAAGGATGTGCCGATAGACGAAGTGGAGTCAATACTGGATAGTGCCAATGATTGGGTAAAGGTAATACCTAACCAGCGTGAGATAACCGTACAGGAATTAAACCCAGCTCGGGTGACTGGAACAACAAAAGTACCCGTTGGGCGACTACGTAAGATGAACCTGGGTGGCGAGTATCTGAACGCCTTTACTGTTGGGGATCAACTGTTGTGGGGTGCCGCTGAGCCGCTTCGACGTATGTTGCGAATTTTGCTCGAAGGCTAGTTCTGGATTTGTAAACAGACTTAAGTTCGCCACACTGTTGTGTATCGTGAGTAGGGGATATCTGATTTTACTCATTTGTAAAATTGGTATTCGACCAAGATGTAATTTGATCTGATTGTTACATTTTATGATTATGCCCTACATCTCATACAGTATTGCAAAATTTGGTGTTATGATCCTTGTGTTTTTGGTAAAAAGATCATTCATCAGCTATAGTTAGCGACTAATTGTTAAGTTCATTCTAAAACCTATCGAGGCTGTTCGGCAAGCCTCTGAGCCTACTGTAGCAAGGTAAGTTTTGTCTGGTAGGTTATGTTTTCTGGCAAGGAGGAAGCATGATTCGTAAGCTGTCTCTGGCAGTGGCTGTTATATCAGCCCTATCACCTATGAGTGTACTCGCTCTTGGGTTAGGTGAAATACACCCTCAATCGGCACTCAACCAAAGCTTCAAGGCCGATATCGATCTGCTTTCCGTCACCCAGGAAGAGTTGCAGGACATTCGCGTCTCGCTGGCTTCAATGGAGGTCTTTGAAAAGGCCGGTATGGACAGGCCATATCTTTTGACCAACTTAAAATTCACTCCTCAATTGACAGCTTCTGGCAAGCCAGTGATTTCGATTACTAGCAAAGATCCAATCCGGGAGCCTTTTTTAAATTTTCTAATAGAAATTAACTGGCCAAAAGGTCGATTAGTGCGTGAGTTTACCGTGCTATTGGATCCGCCTGTTACCCTGCGTCGTAAGCCTGGAGCAGTTAACGCGCCTGTTGTGAAAAGCGTACCGGTCACAAGGGTTGTCCCTAGTCGCAGAGCATCAACCCAGGTGAGGAGTCCAGCAGTTGATATGGTCGATGATGGCGGATCTCGTGAATATGGACCGGTCCAGCCTAACGATAATCTTTGGAATATCGCCAAGCAGATGCGCCAGGGAAATGAATCTATTGAGCAAGTGATGATGGCGTTGCTGAACCACAATCCATCTGCCTTTATCAATAGCAATGTTAATGCTCTTAAAGTTGGTAAGATTTTGCGTTTGCCCGAGGGTGCGAATGTTACATCCCTATCTAAAAGTGAAGCTCGTGATGAGTTTCTTGCTCAAACAAGAGTATGGCGCTCTGGTGCCAACAGCAGCGCACCTATTTCAACAACGAAGCAAGATACACCTCCCTCCTCAAAACAAGCAGCATCCACGACTGAGGATAGATTGAAGCTGATTTCTGCCAAGCCTGGAGCTGGTGAAACCGCTTCACGGGAAGGCATGGCTGAAACATCGGAACTTGAAAGGTTGCAGCATGAGATCATGCTGGTCCGAGAATCCAATGAAGGGGCATTGCAGGAAAACGACTCTCTACGTACCCGAGTAAAGGAGCTTGAAAATCAGATTCAGGATATTCAGCGATTGCTGACGCTGAAAAACGACCAGCTTGCTGAGGTGCAGGCTGCTCAGTCGATCGCTTCTGAAAAGATGGAGGAGGCGCAGTCGGCCAAACAGGAACCAACAGAAGCTGCCGCTGAAGAGCCAATGCCTGAGCCTACAGAGGACGAGATACCGGTCGAATCGATTGCTGAAGAACCGGCTGTGGCTGAAGTCACCGAACCTGTTGAGCCAATTCCTGATGATAAGGTTGTTGAAGAAGTTGACATAGAAACAACTAATGAGGCAGAGCAGGCTACTGTTACGCCAGAGTCAGATGTGGAGCCGATGACATCCACAACAGAGGTTGCTGCCCCAGCCGACGAGCCAGCTGTTAAACCTCCTGTTGCTACGTTTCCAAAAAAGAAGGTGGGTTATTTCGATGGCCTGAAAGAGAATACCACAGTACTGGCAATTATTGGTGGTGCAGGTGCATTGCTGATCGGATTGATGCTGATGATTATGCGTCGGCGAAAAGAGGCTGAAGCTGAATTTGCCGAGAGTATCCTGCTCTCTCCTGATAGCGAACTTGCATCAGGAGGCGTAAATGATAACAGTTCGTTAACTTCGCCAACTGACGAAACCTCATTTATGAGTGATTTCTCTCCCAGTGACATTGATGCCTTGCAGGATGAAACAGGCGAAGTCGATCCGCTTTCTGAAGCTGATGTGTATATCGCCTACGGTCGCTATCAACAAGCAGAGGAGCTGATTAAGCAGGCTGTTGATAAGTTCCCTGATCGTGAGGAGCTTAAGCATAAACTGCTGGAGATCTATTTTTCGGCTAAGAAATCAGAAGCGTTTTCAGCGCTTGCTCAGCAATTGCATGATGGTGGATTGGAAGAGCAACAGCCAGATACTTGGATGAAGATTGCTGTTATGGGTAAGGAGCTCAATCCAGGATATGCTCTGTTTGCGGGTGCTGAGGGAGATCTATTTTCTAAAAATGAAGATCTGGAATTAAATTTTGATTCAACCTCTGTTGATGAACCTGAGGCCCCAATAGAGCAAAAGGCAGCAGGGACCATTCCAAGTGATCTCCCTGAAATCCCTTCAGATGTGCCTGAGACTTCTTTAGATGCTCCTGAAACTCCTTCAGATACTCCAGAAACTCCTTTAGATACTCCTTCAGATATTTCAGATGAGTTGGACTCAATTGATCTGAATGGACTGGAGGATCTTGATGAGATGGACTCAGAGGCCTTTGAGGCAGATCTTGTGCTGGACTCCGAGTTTCTAAATAAAATGGATGGTGTCGATGAGTCGTTAAGCATGGATGATTCCGATGCGTTGGATATCGACCTGAGTCAACTCGAAGTGGATTCTGTCTCTTCTGGTGTGGATTCTAAGATGGTGCCTGAAGAGCCTCTGCCCTTTGATCTTTCTGATGTTGAGGAAGAGGTTGAGATTGAGTCCGCTAATGAGATGGTGGATTCTATCGAGTTAGAAGATTCTGAGTCACTGGACCATCTGGATCTTGAGAGTATCGAGAAAGAGCTTGAAGGCCTCTCTTCTGAGCTTGACAGTAAAGAGCAAGATGGCGAGGACATGAGTCTCTTGCACAGTCATAGTGAAAATCTCGATTTGGATTCAACAGATGAGATTACCACCAAGCTGGATCTGGCTCGCGCCTATATTGATATGGGTGATAACGAGGGTGCTAAAAGTATTCTCGAAGAGGTGGTTAATGAAGGCAGCGCACTGCAGCAGAAAGAGGCGAATGAGTTGCTTGGTACATTCACTTCCTAATAATAAAGATTGCCTGAATAGAGTAATTCAGGTTTAAGATGAGAGTCGCTCTAGGCGTCGAATATGATGGCAGTGCCTTTCATGGTTGGCAGTTCCAAGGTGATGTGCGCAGTGTTCAGGAACTTCTGCAGCTAGCCCTCACCAAAGTGGCGGATCATGAGGTAACTGTGCATTGCGCAGGAAGAACTGATACAGGGGTGCACGCAACCGGTCAGGTGGTCCACTTTGAGACGCCTGCGATACGTACTGAGCGTTCCTGGGTTCTGGGAACCAACGTTAACCTGCCTGATGACATCAGCATCAGCTGGGCGAAAAAAATGCCTGAATCATTTCATGCTCGGTTTAGCGCTGTGGGACGGCACTATCGCTACCTCATTCTTAACCGCGCTTATCGTTCGGCTTTGTGGCGCAATCGTGCTGTATGGGTTCACCATCCACTGGATGATTTGGCGATGCATCGTGCTGGACAAGGATTAGTTGGCACCCATGACTTTTCATCCTATCGTGCTCTCGGCTGTCAAGCAAAACATCCGGTAAGAACCATACATAAGCTAACGGTCTCCCGCGAAGGAGATATGGTTTGCATCGATATTCATGCAAACGCATTTTTACACCACATGGTACGCAATATTGCAGGTGTGCTATTGGCTATCGGTAAGGGAGATCGGCTTGATGCTTGGGCTAAGGAGGTTTTGGCCCTGCGCGACCGTAAGTTGGGTGGTGTGACTGCGCCGCCCCAAGGGTTATGCCTGACTAAAGTAGATTATCCACCTGAGTTTGGATTGGATGAGGGGCTGGATTCACATTTTGAAGCTTAAGATAATGTACAAATCATAGCGCCAATCCGGCGCATGCTGTATCTTTCTGTTGTCTATGAGAACCCGAATAAAAATCTGTGGAATTACTCGTGAACAAGACGGGGTTATGGCTTCACGCTTAGGTGCAGATGCCATCGGATTAGTGTTCTATGCACCGAGCCCTCGGGCGGTCACGCTTTCCCAGGCAAAGGCTATTGTGAAAAGCTTGCCGCCATTTGTTACAGTTGTCGGTCTGTTTGTAAACGAGGAGAGGTCGACTATCGAGCAGATTATTAAAGAGGTGCCCCTTGATCTGCTCCAGTTTCATGGGGATGAATCCGCTAAAGCGTGTTGCGGATTTGGCAGGCCCTGGACCAAAGCAGTGCGTATGAAGGACGATCTCGACCTTGCAGCAGTGGTGCAGGAGTATGCCGATGCCTCAGGATTACTGCTTGATACTTATCAGGCAGGCGTGCCTGGAGGCACGGGACAGGTTTTCGACTGGAAACGAATCCCCGAATTTCTGGCCGGTAAAATCATACTGGCAGGTGGTTTGAGTGTGGATAATGTGGAACGGGCCGTCACCCAACTACACCCTTACGCAGTTGATGTGAGCGGCGGCGTTGAGGCATCGAAGGGTATTAAAGATGCGGCAAAGATAAAGGCCTTCATTGCAGGAGTGAAGCGTGGCGACAATAGCTGAAAAGATGATTGGAACATTGCCTGACAAGCGGGGACATTTTGGTCCTTATGGAGGGCTATTTGTCTCCGAGACCTTAATGAAACCCCTTGATGAGTTGCGTGAAGCCTATTATCGTTTGATGGTAGATGAGGCATTTATCCAGGAGTTGGACGAGGATCTGGCTCATTATGTTGGTCGTCCCTCACCCATTTATCATGCTAAACAGTGGAGTCAGAAGCTGGGTGGCGCTCAGATATATCTCAAGCGTGAGGACCTGAATCATACCGGTGCCCATAAAATCAATAACACGGTGGGCCAGGCCTTGTTGGCACGCCACATGGGTAAAACCCGTATTATCGCCGAAACCGGAGCCGGCCAGCATGGTGTGGCGACAGCTACCGTGGCTGCCCGCCTGGGGCTGGAGTGTGTGATCTATATGGGAGCGGTGGACATTGTTCGGCAAGAGGCCAATGTCTACCGTATGCGTCTGTTGGGTGCAGAGGTGAGGTCTGTCGAGTCGGGCTCGAAAACCTTAAAAGATGCTATGAATGAAGCGATGCGCGACTGGGTAACGAATGTTGATAATACATTTTATATCATCGGCACCGTTGCGGGACCCCATCCCTATCCTGCTATGGTTCGAAATTTTCAAGCAGTGATTGGGCGAGAGGCCAGGGAACAGATGTTGGTCCAGACAGGACGTCAACCAGACGCACTGGTGGCCTGTGTTGGAGGCGGATCAAATGCGATAGGGCTCTTTTATCCCTATCTGGATGATCAGGAAGTGGCTATTTACGGAGTTGAAGCCGCTGGTAATGGTCTGGAAACTGGTCAGCATGCTGCCCCTCTGTGTGCGGGTAGACCTGGTGTTTTGCATGGCAACCGTACCTATCTGATGGAAGATAACGATGGTCAGATTATCGAAACACATTCCATTTCCGCAGGGCTAGACTATCCTGGGGTGGGTCCCGAACATGCTTGGCTGAAGGAGAGTGGAAGGGCTAACTATGTGGCTGTTACTGATGATGAGGCGCTCAGTGCATTTCATGCTTTGACGCAAATTGAAGGTATTATTCCTGCTTTGGAGTCGAGTCATGCCCTGGCTTATGCATCCCAGCTTGCTCAGACGATGAGACAGGATCAAATTATTCTGGCCAATCTTTCTGGTAGAGGCGACAAAGATATACACACAGTAGCCGCGCATGAGGGTCTACAGCTATGAGTATGCTAGCTAAGAAATTTAAGCAACTCAGAGAACAAGGTAAGTGTGCGTTGATCCCATTTATAACCGCTGGCGACCCACTACCTGAGATTACCGTCGATTTGATGCAGGAGCTGGTTTCCGCAGGGGCTGATATTATTGAATTGGGTGTACCCTTTTCAGATCCTATGGCTGATGGACCCGTGATACAGCGGGCTAACGAAAGAGCACTTGAACACCATGTCAGTTTGCTTGATGTACTTGATATGGTTAGACGATTCAGGCAGGTAGATAGCGAGACGCCGGTCGTTTTGATGGGCTATTTGAATCCTATTGAGATTATGGGTTATGCCTCCTTTGCTAATCGGGCCGCCGACGCAGGCGTAGATGGCCTGATCGTGGTCGATACCCCACCAGAAGAGGGGGATGAATTGCAACAGGCCTTAAAAGATAGGGAGTTGGACCAGATCTACCTGGTTGCTCCAACCACTACTCCTGAACGTATGCAACTCATCTGTGACCAATCCAACGGCTTTGTTTATTATGTTTCTGTGAAGGGTGTCACGGGAGCAAGCCATCTCGATTTGGAGACCTTGAGTGAAAAGCTGAAGGAGATTCACAGCAAAACCAAATTGCCAGTCAGCGTGGGATTTGGCATTAAGGACGCGCAGACTGCCAGCGCGGTTTCCAAGGTGGCTGACGCAGTGGTGGTCGGTAGTGCGTTGGTTTCCCGTGTTGAAGCACTGGCTGATCAGCCAGAAAAGATTGGTGCTGCACTACATGAACTCCTTTCATCAATGAGGCAGTCGATGGATGCTAATAGCTAATTAGAAAGGAGCCAAGCGTTTCGCTGTAAATAATGAGACAGGTTAATAAAATCTTATGAGTTGGTTTGAAAAACTGATTACAAGCCGCATCCGAACAGATGCGGGACACAAACGTGCGGTACCTGAAGGGCTCTGGGCAAAGTGCCCTGGCTGCAGCGCCATTCTCTACCGGGCCGAGATGGAAAGAAATCTGGATGTCTGTCCCAAATGTAATTATCACAACCGGATTGGGGCAAGAAGGCGCTTGGAGACCTTTCTCGATCCTGAGTTACAAGAGGAGATTGGTGATAATCTGGAATCAATAGATCCTCTTAAGTTCAGAGATAGTAAAAAATATAAAGATCGTCTGACGCAGGCGCANNNTCTATGCGAGGTCAGCTCAAAGGCATGGACGTTATCGTAACAGCATTTGAGTTCAGTTTTATGGGTGGTTCTATGGGGTCTGTGGTAGGAGAGCGATTTGTCCGGGCGGTCAATGTGGCTCTCGAGCGGCACGCTCCATTGATTTGCTTCTCTGCAAGTGGTGGAGCACGTATGCAGGAGTCACTCTTCTCTCTTATGCAGATGGCCAAAACAAGCGCGGCACTTGAGCGTTTACAGAAACGTGGTCTGCCATTTATCTCCGTAATGACCGATCCTACCATGGGAGGGGTTTCGGCAAGCCTGGCGATGTTGGGGGATATCAATGTGGCAGAGCCAAATGCACTGATCGGTTTTGCTGGTCCCCGAGTTATTGAGCAGACAGTGCGAGAGAAGCTGCCAGATGGATTTCAACGAAGTGAATTTCTGCTTGAGCATGGCGCCATAGACATGATCCTTGATCGACGGGATATGCGTGAGCGTATTGCCGATCTACTCACTATCCTGATGAGCAGACCAAGAGCCTAGTGTGGTGCTTCATACAAATTGACGATGATAGAAGCCCGCTCAGGTCCATCCTTAGGTCTGTAAACGGCACATCCTGAGTTTTTATTTGATCTGAATAATGCGCTTCAAAAACCTGGACCAGTGGCTTAACTGGCAAATAACTCTGCATCCAAAAGAGATTGATTTAGGGCTGGCCCGAGTGGCTGGTGTCTGGTCTCGGCTCAAACAAACTGGCCTTAACTCTCCTGTGGTAACAGTTGCAGGCACTAATGGTAAAGGGTCCAGTGTGGCTATGTTAGAGCGCATCTATCTCCAGGCGGGATATCGGGTTGGTGCCTATACCTCTCCCCATCTGCTGCGCTATAACGAACGTATTCGGGTGAATGGAGAGGCGGTCTCAGACTCTCAACTGTGCCAAGCCTTTGATATGATAGATCGGGCCAGGGAGCAGACTGCCTTGACCTATTTTGAGTTTGCCACCCTGGCCGCACTGCTTCTGTTTGCAGAAGCGTGTCTCGATCTCATCATACTGGAGGTGGGTTTGGGTGGGCGGCTGGATGCCGTGAATATCATTGATGCCGATGTGGCGCTGATTACCACAATAGACCTTGATCATACTGACTGGCTTGGTGATAACCGAGAGCTAATCGGTCTTGAGAAGGCAGGAATTATGCGTAGCAATCGCCCTGTGGTTCTGGCGGACAGAGATATGCCTGAATCGGTGCTGACTTATGCTGGGGAACTAGCTGCCAAAGTTTATCTGGCGAATAGGGATTTCCATGCTCACCTCGCCGGGACCAGCTGGAGCTGGTCACTGACCAATGGCCCCCCGAGAGCGCTCCCCCTGCCCAAACTTAGTGGAGAGGCCCAGCTAACTAATGCCAGTGCCGTAATGATGGTTTGTGAGCTATTGCAATCCAAGCTGCAGGTCAACACCGAACAGCTGGCTGAGGGATTACGCCAAGCCACACTGCCTGGGCGTTTACAGTTGATTCGTGGCTCACCAACGCTACTGCTCGATGTGGCCCATAATTCACAGTCTGTTGCCTTAATGAAGCATACTCTTGACCAGCTTGATTGGCCGGGAGAAGTGTATGCCCTGTTTGGTCTATTACAGGATAAGGATGCTGCTGCCATCGTTAATATCCTGCAACCCGTGGTTGATCATTGGTTTTTGCTAGATCTTCCTGGAAGTCGAGGCCAGAAAGCCGAACAGCTTGTCGCTAAGCTGTATCAGGCAGGGGTTGAGGTGTTAGTACCCTGCTTTCAGGACTTTTCCTCAGCTTTTCAGGCCGTTCGTAGTGCAGTGCAGCCACAAGACCTGGTCCTTATCTTTGGATCTTTCCTGATTGTAGGAGACGCTCTGCAATATTTGGCTGCAGAATGAGGTCATCCCCATCGAAACTGATATACTGGGTGCTACAGCATTTTTTGCTGAGTAGATTATTTTGCTAAATAACGGATAGAAAAAGTCATGGCCCTGGAGGAGAGACTAAAACAACGATTGCTGGGTGGTGCTGTGTTAGTGGCGCTGATCGTCATTTTTGTGCCTATGCTGATTGAGGAGCCTGTTGATCAACAGGTTGTGTCGGATCATACTATCCCTATTAAGCCACAAATCAAAGAAAGATCTATTCCAGCCGCAGTTAAGGTGCCTGAAGAGAGTACACAAACGGCGATACCTGATGTTATTTCTCCTCCAGTGCCCCTGGTGGAGAGACCTGATCCGCACCCTGAACCTAAAGCGATTGAAAGACCTGAGCCCAAGCCGCATCCTTCACCTTCCGCCTGGATGGTTCAAGTGGCTAGCCTGACCAATAAGACAAATGCCGCTAATCTAATGGAAAAACTGCGTAAAGCCGATCTCCCGGCACAGGTGGAATCAGTCAACCTGAATGGCAAGCAACACTATCGGGTAAGAGTCGGGCCTGAAGTTGACCACAGATTAGCAGAGAAGATGCTTGCTAAGATAAAAAAGGATTTTAAGCTGAAACCGACACTGATGCGCTATCCGTAATGAGAGCAGGAATATCTACGCGAGTGGAAGAACTAAGATGAATATAGCAACACAGGCACAAATCTATTTCGATACATTGATGGCGGGAAAGAGCTCGCCAAAGTGGTTGGAAAAGTTCATTGGAAGTCAATTACCTATAGTGGTAACACTCCTGCTTATTCTGTTAGTCAGCCGGCAGGCGGCTAACTTCACATGGAGTCTTATTCCAGCTCCAGATACACCTTATAACGTGCCACCCGTCTCAGCGGTCAGATCGACGGAACAAATATCCTCTCAGACAGATTTGGATCGACTCGATAAAGTGGCAGAACTGCATCTGTTTGGGGTTGCTGGCGCGCCAAAAGCGGCTGCGAAAGTTGATGCAAAAGCACCTGAAACTCACTTAAATCTGACGCTACATGGGGTTTTTGTTGCAGATGATCCTAAGCAAGGTGCTGCTATCATAAGTACCGGCTCTGTTCAGAAATATCATAAGGTGGGGGGTGCTGTGATGTCAGGTGTTACCCTGCAGGCCGTGTTCTCAGATCGAGTGGTGTTATTGAGAAATGGGCAATCTGAGGTACTACGTTTTCCAAAGGTGAAGCAGAGTTCTCTCCTCCAAAGTAGTTCTGTGAGTAGCAATAGGAGTAGGGGTAGGGGTAGGATACCCTCCAACTCCAGAGCAATGCTTGGCCCTGGATCTCCGGCGTCTTCCAGGGGTGCAAACCTTAGTCGGTATCGCGACATGCTGCGTGAAGAGCCGCTGAAGATTTTTGAGCATGTTCGGTTTGTGCCAGTAAAATCCAGGGATGGTATGAAAGGCTATCGGATACTGCCGCAAAAAAATCGAGCGCTTTATAATCAGCTGGGTGTACGACCATCCGATTTGGTTACAGCGGTTAATGGTGTTTCTTTAACAAATGATAAAGAGGCGATGAAGCTAATCGATCAGTTGAAAGATGCCCAGAGTCTGCAGGTTGATATTATCCGCAATGGACAGCCTCGTTCTTTGAGCTTTGACCTTAACTGAGCCTAAAATGTGAGCGCGCTTAGCTTCGCCTAGTCAATCTAGTGTGGTGCTTCATACAAATTGACGATGATAGCGTCTCGCCCGAAGGGAAGCCTGCTCAGGCCAGGATACTGCGTTGCAATGCTTGAACCTAAAAAAATCAGTTGACCGCTCCAT
>JARRQF010000069.1:0-29864 GCA_037382065.1 Candidatus Thiodiazotropha sp.
AAGGCGCAATGCGCAGGGAATGGCTCGCCCTTTTCAAGCATGGCAACGCAGTATCCTGGCCTGAGCAGGCTTCCCTTCGGGCGAGACGCTAAGCGGTCATCCGCGTTGTTGCGCGCCTTTGAAAGGGAGAAGCCATTCCCGGCGGCACGCGCCTAGCGGCTAACCGCTTAGCGTCACGCTATAATCGTCAATTTGTATGAAGCACCACACTAGATTAGTAACGATGAAAGCCATGATTCTGGCCGCTGGTCGTGGCGAACGTATGCGGCCGCTGACTGATAAACTCCCTAAGCCTCTGTTGCCGGTGGCGGGTAAGCCACTCATTGTTCACCATATAGAGAGACTTGCTGCCGCTGGGTTTGGAGAGGTGGTTATCAATCACGCTTACTTGGGAGAGATGATTGAGTCGTATTTGGGTTCTGGTAGGCAATGGGGGGTTGAGATTCGTTATTCGCCTGAAGGCCAGGCTCTGGAGACAGGTGGAGGAATATTTCGGGCACTGCCATTGCTTGGTGATGAGCCATTTCTTGTGATTAATGGTGACATTTGGAGTGATATTGATCTCTCAACTCTCTCGCTTTCAGCTGGCGATCTGGCCCATCTTGTGTTGGTACCTAATCCGGCTCATCACAAACAGGGGGATTTTCGTCTGTATCAGGGGCGATTGAGCGATGAATCGGGTGAATGCCTTACCTTCAGTGGCATTGGAATTTATCACCCGTACCTATTCAATCATTGTCGCCAAGAGGCCTTCCCGCTTGCTCCTTTGCTGCGCCAGGCAATAGAGATTGGTCGGGTCTCTGGTGAGTGTTTTAGTGGTATGTGGATTGATGTGGGTACACCACAGCGTCTGCAAGAACTGGAGCAGCGAATCCAGCACGGTCATTGAACCTAAAAAAATCAGTTGACCGCTCCATTCTAATAACAGGTATCTGATTTCGAAAAATAGCTTCGATGGTTAGGGTCACCTACTGGGTGAATCACGCTACAACGTGAATAGCACGCTTGTGGCGGCACATGGCGGCGTTGCAACTCCTTGGAATAGCGGGCTATTGCGCGCCGTGCATGGATGTGCAGGAGCGACCCTTGCCTGGCACCACCACAAGCGCACTCTTCACGCTGTCCAACTGATCTTTTTAGGTTGATGCGGTTCGTACCTCACCACATCCTACGTTTTAGCCCTTAATGGCGGGGCAGGGATCCATCCTACGACTTTTGCGACACCCTGGGCAGTGAGGATGCTAAGCGTTGCCATGGGAGCGAGAAAGGTGTGTTTCGCTTGTTATTGGCTACGATTGCATAAGCTGTCGCCAGATTTTCATCGGAAAGCACCTCGTTCGCCGTTCCTTCAGCCAGGGTTTTACCTTGATGAAGAAGTTGGAGTCTTCGGCAGTAGTGGGCCGCTAGTGTCAGGTCGTGCAAAACCACGATAACCGATTGCCCCGTCTGGCAATGCTGTTCCAGCAATGCCATCACATCGAGTTGGTGGGCCGGGTCGAGGGCGGCGACAGGCTCGTCGGCCAATAATATGTCAGCTTCAGTAGCCAGGGCTCTGGCCAGCCGAACACGGGCCTGTTCACCACCTGAAAGGGTGGTGTAGGCTCGCTGACGCAGTGCACCGAGGTCGGTTTGCTGAATAACCTGTTCAATGATTTCTCTGTCCTCTGCTGCGGGTTGTTGCCAGGGTTCCAGGTGAGGAATGCGTCCCAGTGCCACCAGACGCTCTACGCTCATTGGCCAGGCGATTTCGCTCAGTTGGGGGAGGAAGGCGATGCGGGTTGCTCGTTCGCGGGGCGTATAGGAGCTGAGAGCTTTTCCATTAAGCGTTAAAACACCTTGGTTCGGTGTTAAAACTCCAGCGATTAAGCGTAGCAGGGTGCTTTTACCGGCACCGTTTGGGCCGATGAGGCCCAGCATTTCGCCCTTTTCAAGGTGGATATCCACTGTTTCAAGGATCGGCCGGGTATCTCGGCTAAAACAGAGCGCTGTGCCTCTTAGTTGACTCATAAGCCGCTCCTTCTTTCGTGAAGAATCAGCCAGAGAAAAAAGGGTGCGCCAATCAGTGAGGTGACGACACCGACTTTAATCTCTGCTGCCAGGGGTATCAGGCGCACGCCAATGTCAGCCAGTAATAACAATAGAGCTCCTCCTAAGGCGCTTGGGATTAGCAATCGACTGGGTTGGTGCCCTACCAGGGGACGTAGCAAATGCGGCACAACCAGGCCTATGAAGCCAATTGCGCCGGTGACCGAGATAGCCGATCCGACCGACAAGGCGACAGCCAGAAATAGTCGCCAGCGCAGGCGAGGCATTTCGACACCCATGGAGCTGGCTGTCTCCTCGCCAAGCGTCAGCAGATCGAGGCTCCGGCCTTGGCGTACAATTAGTAGCCAGCCAAAAAGTGTGCCTGGCAGCAGGATCCAGAGTTCGTTGCGACTGATATTTGCCAGAGAGCCAAGCATCCATAGGGCGATCTCTTGAACTGCATAGGCGCTGGGGGCCAGGTTGAGTAGCAGGGAGACCAAGGCCAGGGTAAAGGAGTTAACGGCAACGCCGGCTAGAATCAAGGTTAAGGTGCTGTTATCGCGTCCTGCCAGGAGATAGACCGTCAGTGTGGCGAGCAGGGCGCCGATAATTCCCCCAATCGGCAGGACGAAACTGGAGAGTCCCGCGAGTCCAAAATAGAGGGTGATTACTGCCCCCAGTGCCGCACCACTGGCACTGCCGACCAGGCCAGGGCTGGCCAGTGGGTTGCGCAGCAGAGATTGCATCACAGCGCCGCTGAGACCGAGTGAGGCTCCTGCCAACAGGGCCACTAACGTTCTGGGTATACGCAATTCGGTGAGGATGATGCCATATACTCCTGGCTCTCCAAGCAAGCTTTGACGCACTGCCTGGAGCAAGGGAATTGTTTGGCTGCCTGTTATCAGGGAGAGAAGTGCCGCACCACAGAGCAACAAGCCAAGGGTGACGATCAAGCGCTGTTGGGTTAGGAACGCCATGCTTACTGTTTGCTCAGTCTAGCGTTACGCAGTAGGTTAACCGCTTCTGCCAGCATGGGGCCGGGGCAGATCCAGTATTTATAGGGGATCTCGAGTATTGGTTGATTCCCCATCAGACGTTTCAGGGCTGGATGATTGAGCTGTCGTTCAGCCAGAGAGTTACCTGATGCGCCGTAGGTTGAGGTGAAAAGGGTGTCAGGCCGCCATAAGATGACCTGCTCCAAGGAGACCGTTGTATAACCCATGACGCCATTTTCAGCAGCAGAGTTGCGCCAGCCTGCTAGCTTTAAAGCCTCATTCTGTAGGGAGCCGGAGCCGCTGGTGTAGCCTCTGGGTTGATAGAAAATGGCGCTCGGGCGCTCCTCTGTAGTGGCTGACTGGGGCATCAGACGACGCTGCATGTCGCCGATCAACGACTCCCCCCGCTGGGTTTGTCCCAGGCGTTCTGCCAAATTGCGTATCTCCTGCGCAATCTCCTCCGGGCTGTTGCCCTGGTTTAGTTGGTAGACTTCGTACCCTAGCTGTTTCAACGTGTTGAGTAGTCGTGAGTCGGTATAGCGAGATGCTAACACCAGATCAGGCTGATAGGTGACGATCTCTTCGAGCTGAGCGTGATTGAGTGGATAAGCGGCGGCCTGTTTCGCGACGAAAGAGCTATTCTCCTCAATTGCGAGATGACTGACCGATGCTACCTGGTGGGGATCGGCCAGCATGAGTAGCAACTGGTCACTACACAGGTTGAGCGACACCACCCGCTGAGGTTGTGCAGCTAAAGCATTAGCGATGGCCAAGGTGAGTAGTAGCAGAAGTGCCTGTTTGCTAATGCTCATGCAGAGTGTCCCATCTTATTGTTTATCTCCATGGATAGAGGATAATTCTTGGCATGAAACGATTGCAAGCCTACAACTATGAGCTAGAGTTCAGCTCCCTATTTTTGGTGTACCTATGACTTTTTACCGAACACCGTTACTCAGTTGGTGACCATGATTATCGACGCTATTTTCTCAAAATCAGGAACCTGCTATTAGAATGGCGTGGCCAGCTGACTTTCTATGGCTCGGAGAGGTTGAATGATTGTCTATCTTCATGGTTTAGATAGCACTGGTAGATCGATAAAAGCTGGGAAGCTAAGGGAGGCCTTGCCGCATATCGAGATCATCAGCCCAACCTATCCGGCCCATTCTGCCGCGCAGGCTGTTGAGTTTTTAAGCAGCGAGTTGCTGGGGCTTTTCGATGAAATGGAAGATGCCACTCAACCTCGCCTATTGGTTGGAAGTTCGATAGGGGGATTTTATGGTGCTTGGTTGGCAAAATGCCTTGGCTTCCAGCATTTTGTGATGATTAACCCAGCTCTGAAACCCTGGCGGCTCCTCAAGCGGGTGGTTGGTTGGCACTACAGTCAAGCGCTAGAAAAGCATTACTTTCTCTCTTCTGAGATGGTTGAGGCAGCCCGGGCTTTTGCCATCAAACCAGCAGAGGCATCGATACCAACCACACTGTTATTAGACAAGGATGATGAGTTGATCGACTACCGTATAGCTAAGGAGATCTATACTGGCCTGGCCGATATACACTGTTTCGAGGGTGGTAGCCATGCCTTTGAACATATGGATGAGGCAGTGACGATTATTGACCGGCTGCATAGGGCGTTATCTAACTGCGCGAAAAGCCTCGTCGCTCAGGGCGGGGATGAATAGCGTGGATAGCGTACTCTGTGAAGTGAGCGGTGCAGTCAGGCCACCAATAGCAGGAACCCACCAACGCGACTCAAGCGCGGATCAATGCCACGTTTGAGCGCCGTAGGAATCGCTGTTCTTTTAGGGCAGCGAAAAGGTCAATCTCTGAGTAGCTTGCTACTCTTCGTAAGGTTCGCTGAATGAGCAATCTTTCTGGGGACAGACCTTTTCGGTACCTTTGCGCTTGGTGGTCTTGATGGTCACTATCGGCCAGCCGCAGTTTGGGCAAGGTTCGGCGATGGGTTCGTTCCACACTGCATAGTCACAATCGGGATAGGTTGAGCAGGAGTAGAAGATCTTGCCACGTCGGGATTTGCGCTTCAGTAAAGTGCCTTTGTGACATTTTGGGCAGGTGACTCCCGTATCCTCGGGCTTTTCCAAGGGTTCGATGAACTTACATTTTGGGTAGCTGGAGCAACCGATAAACTTGCCGTAGCGGCCCCGCTTAATCACCAGGTCGGAGTTGCATTCCGGGCATTTACGCCCCTCTACTATCTCTGGCTCAGGCTTTTCGCTGGCATCACCATTGAGGTCCCTGGTGTAGTCACAGGTTGGGTAGTTGTTACAGCCGATGAAGCGGCCGTGTCGGCCTAGACGAATCGAGAGCTGTTCGCCGCACTTTGGGCAGGCTTCGTCAAGGGCTTCATGGGTGACATCGCTGCGTTTGACATTCGCTTCGGTATGATCGATCTGCTCTTTGAAAGGTCCCCAGAATTTCGTCAACAGAGGCACCCACTCCTCTTCACCACGGGATACTGCATCGAGTTCATCCTCGAGATTGGCGGTAAAGCTATAATCGACATAGCGTGTGAAGTATTCGGTGAGAAATTTATTAACCACACGGCCTACATCGGTGGGCATGAAACGCTTTTTCTCAAGCACCACATATTCACGATCTTGCAAGGTTGAAATAATGGAAGAGTAGGTTGATGGCCGGCCAATGCCGTACTCTTCTAGGGTTTTAACCAGGCTGGCCTCACTGTAGCGGGGAGGTGGCTCAGTAAAATGCTGTTCAGGACGTAGTCCGAGAAGTGGTAAAACCTCTCCCTCTTCCAATGGAGGCAGGATTTTTTCGTCACCGTCGCTTTTGGCGACGTCATCCTGGCCCTCCTGGTAGACCGCAATAAAGCCGGGTTTGGCAATCACCGAGCCGTTGGCGCGAAACATATTTCCTTCACCGCATTGCAGGTCTACCGCTACGGTATGGATGGTGGCATGGATCATTTGACAGGCCACTGAACGCTTCCAGATCAGCTCGTAGAGCTTTGCCTGATCTTTGGTCAGGCTCGCTTTGATCTCATCAGGAATACGCAGTACCGAGGTAGGACGGATCGCCTCGTGGGCTTCCTGGGCGTTTTTCGCTTTGGTCTTGAACTGACGTACCTTGGCGGGTAGTTGCTCAGAACCATAGCGCTGCGTGATCAGGTCGCGGATCTCTGCGATGGCCTCATCAGCGAGATGCACTGAGTCGGTACGCATATAGGAGATCAGGCCTACGGTACCTTGACCAACGTCTACGCCTTCATAGAGCTGCTGTGCGGTACGCATGGTGCGTTGAGTGGTGAAGCCGAGCTTACGTGCCGCTTCTTGTTGCAGCGTGGAGGTCGTTTCTTGGAGTCTGCCTCAATGGTCCAGAATTCTTCGGCTTTAAACGCCTCAATTTCCAGTTCCCGCTCAACGATCATTCTCAACGCCGGGCTCTGTACCCGTCCAGCGGAGAGTCCTCTACGAACCTTTTTCCAAAGTAAGGGCGAGAGGTTGAAACCAACCAGGTAATCGAGAGCCCGGCGTGCCTGTTGTGCATCGACTAGGTGGATGGATAGCTCGCGGGGATTGGCAATGGCATCGTTGACCGCTTTTTTTGTGATTTCGTTGAACACCACCCGATGGACGGCTTTGTTTTTCAGTTTGCCACGTGATTTGAGCAGTTCAGAAAGATGCCAGGATATTGCTTCACCTTCGCGGTCCGGGTCAGTTGCCAGATAGAGGGCATCACAATGCTTTAAGGCTTTGGTGATAGCTTGGACATGGCGGTCATTGCGTTCAATGACCTGGTATTTCATGGCAAAACCATTATTTGGATCAACCGCACCTTCTTTGGGGATAAGATCACGCACATGGCCGTAAGAGGCCAATACCTCAAAGCTGCCACCGAGATATTTTTCAATGGTTTTCGCCTTTGCAGGCGATTCAACGATTACCAGGTTCATCCTAGAGGCCGTAGTTGAGCAGGGATTTGTGGGAAATCCCGATGTGCACTGCTTGTACATCGGGAGTTTTTACAAATGCTTGTCGTGTTAATGGGTTCACCCAATGAGTGAGGATAAAATTCATTAATTGAATCAACATAATTATTACCTTACGTCAGGTATCTGCGGTCAACTGTGGCATCTAGGATCTTGAGACCTTACCGTCCATTTCTACTGGAAAGCGCGGGACAGTGAACCGTTCCGCGCTGAAGAAATCAAGTGTTTTAAACTAAAAAGATCAACTGGACAGCGTTAAGTGCGCTTATAGCGGTACTGGGCAAGGTGGTATGACGCACAATAACCCGCTATGCCAGCTCAATGAGGCATGGCGTCTCTATAGGAGATCGATAACCACTAGTGAAGGTATACTGGGGCTTCGTTATAAACCATGTCTTCCATTCGAGCGAAGGCGGCCTCCTGGCCAGGTTGATTCATTAGTACCAATAGAATAATCCATTTCAACTCCTCTTCAGAGATGACCGCTGTATCAAGGGCCAGGGCTCTGTCGATGACCAACTCCCGCGCTGCCAGGGTAAGGATGTCATTCTGCTCCAGAAACAGAAGCAAGCCGCGAGAATCCACGTCAAGCCGAGATGTCTCCTCGTCAGTAAAAATACGCAGCGAGTGGGTTTGGTTTGTTTCACTATGTTGATGTTGGGTGTTTTCAGCCAGCTCATCGAGCCAGTCAAATGCCTTGCTGATCTCATTGGGTGGGAAGCCAGCCTGAATCAGTTCGTCCCGTAGTTCGTGTTGATCCGTTGGTGGGGCATGCTCACCATCCATATAGTTTTCATAGAGGTAGATCAGTATGTCGACCACATTCTCGTTCATATGTTCTCTCTCCCGCTCAGGCGGGATGCGAAAGGTTCAACCTAGAATTTGTAGTGTGCCATTCGCCCTATAGCGTGACTCACCCATATAGGTGACTATAAGTATCGAAGCTATTTTCTTTATAAACAGTAACCTGCTATTAAAATGGAGCGGTCAACTGCGGAATCTAGGTTCAATGCGGCTATAGTAGCCACCAGGAGCTGATGATACATGACCTTCGAGCTCAAGCAAAAGCAGCATGGACGAAACTGACTCTGCGGTCAAACCGGTTCGGGCAATTAATTCGTCAACTGAGACCGGATCGAAACCGAGCGCTTCGTTTAAGCGTGCATATTCTGGGTCAATTTCATGGCGAGGTGGGGAGGGTTGTTCTTTTGTGTCATGCGGGGTTGTGGTCAGTGCGCCAGTAAGAGGTCCTAGCTCTTCAACAATGTCTTGAGCCGACTCCACTAGTTTTGCGCCTTGTCGTATCAGGGCATGGCAACCTCTGGCTTGAGGGTTGTGAATCGATCCTGGTATGGCAAATACCTCTCGTCCCTGCTCAATAGAGAGTCGTGCGGTAATCAATGAGCCACTCTGTTGCGTGGCCTCTACCACCAGGGTGCCGAGAGAGAGCCCGCTGATAATTCTATTACGGCGTGGAAAATTCTCTGGTTTGGCTGTGGTTCCTGGTGGGAATTCAGTCAGTAGCAGACCCGAGGCAGCAATTTCATGGGCCAGTTCATGGTGGCTGGCAGGATAGATACGATCAGGTCCGGTACCCATTACTGCCAGGGTGGTTCCCGACTGCAGTGCGCCACGGTGCGCTGCGCCATCAATACCTTGGGCTAATCCACTGGTGATGATCACTCCTGAGCCTGCTAGGCAGCGAGCAAATTCTTGGGCATTGGAGATGCCCGTTGCGGTTGGATTTCGGCTTCCGACTATCGCTAATTGAGGTTGGCAGAGCAGGTTTGCATTGCCGATCAGAAAGAGCAGTGGAGGTGGGTCGTTAATCTGTAGTAAGAGCGGTGGATAGTTCGAGTCGGCAAGGGTTAGGAGTTGATGGCCAGGTTGCTCCAGCCAGTTCAGAGAGGTTTCGATTCTGGATCTGTCTTGCTTCAGCAGGTTAGCGATTGCGGCTTGTGGTATGCCCAGCTCCTCAAGTTCTTTTCTATTAGCCCCGAGAATCGCTTCAGGTGTTTTATAGTGTGATAGTAGGCGTAAAAAATAGCGACTTCCGATACCGGAGGTCTGACTGACCAGCAGCCAGTGTTCCAGCTCAGTAGAGGTTTTCAGTGGCTTGTCATCCATGGTGCCTTAGTCATCCTTAGCAGTTAGGGCTGGAGAGATAAATAACGGATGATTATTTATCTCTCCAGCCCTTAGACGTTGGTAGATTTTGTAGAGCCCCAAATAGAAAAGGGGTTTAATGTGTTGGTGGCCGTACCCAGTCAAGCACATGCAGTGGCTTGTTGGCACTCATTACTAGTGCAAAGCTGACTTTTTCAAAGGTACGGAATACCATCAGATAACCAGCCTCTTCAAGGGGTAGGGTTACGCTTGCTCCACGGCCTTTGACGATATCGCGAACCTCATTCCCACCCTGCAGGATTTGTAGCACATGGCCAGGCTCCAGCCCCGCACTGGCACCTTTGTTAAGAACGACAACATTATATTGGCCAATTTGAGTAACGCCATTGAGTACGGATATAATGCGCCCATCAATTGGGGTTTTCGGCACCCTTGGTTGAAAGTCGATTAATGCTTCTTCATTGTCTGATTTGATCAGACGGTCGCCGATGGTCGCTTCCATATCCGAAGATGTGATCAGCAGTTTTGCTGGATCGCCGGTTCGTTTAAGCTCTGAAGTACCAACATAGAGAGCCTCATAGCCGAGTATCTCCCCGGTATCAGGGTCTTTATAGGGCTTTTCAGGTCTGACGATGGCATATTGAGAGGGCTGCTCCTCTGTGATGGTGCGGGCGTAATAGCTGATGCCTGCGCCGCCAACAATATGGTCATCCAGGAAATGCACGATGTAGGGTGCTTTCTCTAACTCGTTTTCTTCCACCACATAGGGGCGGGTGAGGAAGGGAGCGATAGCATCAATGGGGATGGTCGGTATGGCCTGGTCAAGCGGGGTTGCTCGAATTTTGGGTGAGAGTCGACCTTTGCCTCCACGGTTTACTCTAAGCACCGGTTGACCGTTACGATAAGTGAGTACAAGCTCATCACCGGGGTAGATCAGATGTGGATTCTCGATCTGTGGGTTGACATACCAGATCTCTGGCCAGAGCCACGGATCACGTAGAAACATCGAGGAGATATCCCACAGAGTATCGCCCTTGACTACAACATAGCGATCGGGGTGTGACGGATTGAGCGCTATGTTGTCAGCGGCGAGTGATGCAAAGGAGAGCAGCAGGCCGCTGATGACTCCAATGAGTTTGTTGTTAAGATGTGACATGACTATTCCCTTGGGTGCGATACGGAAACACTTCAGCATTAGGGTGGATCAGGCCGGGGGTTAACCCCGAGTTATGTCCACTTCTTTTCGCATTTTTTCGCAAAAAGAGTATAGGACAGTACATTAGTTTCCAGTATGATCATAATGTTAGCGCAATTTCTTGCATTTGTACTATAGAATTTTGGAAAAACAGATGGCGATTTTAGATATACTCCATTTTCCCGATCCTCGACTGCGTAACAAGGCCAAGCCCGTCACACAGGTCGACGACTCTATACGTCGGCTGATTGACGATATGCTTGAGACAATGTATCAGGCGCCGGGTATCGGGCTTGCAGCAACACAGGTGAATGTGGCCAAACAAGTGGTGGTTATCGACCTTTCCGAGGAGAAGAATCAGCCGCTCTGTCTGATCAATCCTGAGATATTGGAAAAACAGGGTGTTGAGGAGATGGAGGAGGGATGTCTCTCGGTACCCGGTATCTACGAGACGGTGAGTCGCGCCAACCAAATCCGTTTCAAAGCGCTTGATCGGGATGGTGTTCCCTTCGAAATGGAAGCCGATGAGTTGCTGGCGGTCTGTGTACAACATGAGCTTGATCATCTGGACGGCAAGTTATTTGTTGACTATCTGTCCAGCTTGAAGCGTCAGCGCATCCGCAAGAAGCTGGAAAAAGAGAGTCGCCAGCAATCTGGTGGAGAAATGGGGACGCATCAGGTTATCTGAACCCTATCCTGCCTTAATCATTGTTCGTTGCGTGCTATTTATCTGAGACTCACCTCTCAAACTTGTTAAAAAACAATTGCTAAGGATTGTTTCGGAAACAGCTTCATGCCTCAACAGTTGAAAATAGTTTTTGCCGGCACCCCCGATTTTGCCGCCACTGCCCTTAAAGCTTTACTAACAACGGATCACCAACTGGTCGCTGTCTATACCCAGCCAGATCGTCCTGCTGGGCGGGGTAGGAAGGTGCAGTTTAGCCCTGTTAAGCAACTGGCTCTTGAGCGAGAGATTGAGGTACGTCAACCCAAGACCCTGAAGGATGTTGTGGCGCAACAGGAGCTGGCTGATCTAGGAGCAGATCTGATGGTGGTAGTTGCCTATGGATTGCTGCTGCCCCAGGCGGTTTTGGATGCGCCAAGATTGGGTTGTATCAATATCCACGGTTCACTGCTGCCGCGCTGGCGGGGTGCAGCGCCGATACAACGCGCCATTCTGGCAGGTGATCGTGAGACCGGAGTTACCATTATGCAGATGGAAGCAGGACTTGATACCGGTCCTATGTTGACTGTCTTGAGAACCCCTATCTCTGAAACAGAGACGGGAGGAAGTCTGCATGACCGGCTGGCTGAACTGGGTGCTGAGGCGCTGCTGGCTTCACTGCCGGGTTTGCGTGATGGTACGCTGAGTGCCGAGCGCCAGGACGATAGTTTGGCGAACTATGCCAATAAGCTCGATAAACAAGAAGCCAGAATCGACTGGTCACAATCTGCTAAGCAGATCGACCGCCAGGTTAGGGCATTCAATCCTTGGCCGGTGGCCCACTGTCTCTATGGTGAAAAGGTCATGAGGATCTGGAACAGTCACTATTTGGCCTGTGAGGTGTCTGCTATACCCGGACAGGTAATCGGGGCTGGCAAATCGTTCATTGAGGTGGCAACAGGAGAGGGGGTATTGCGAATCACTGAACTGCAGATGCCGGGTAAGCGGGCCATGTCTGCTGGGGATTTTCTTAATGCTAATAACCTGGATGGGGTGGTGCTGAGCTGATTGTAGTGTGGTGCTTCATACAAATTGACGATGATAGCGAGACGCTAAGTGGTCAGCCGCTAGGCGCACGCCGTCGGGAGGAGTGGCACCGGGATGTGCCGTTTACGGACCTAAGGATGGAAATGAAATACTGGATCAATCAATGAATTTTAATCCCACCCATTGGGTGACGCCACTAACGCTGCAAGCATTGGTGAAAAATCCCAACACATCTTGCTTTAATGACAAACGACGCTTTACTAGGCACGCTGGGATTTCCCACAAATTCATGTTCAACTGCGGATGCTAGGCTGATGGCTACCCGGAAAAAATCTTTATTAAAAGATCCCAGAGTAGTAGCAGCAAAGGTGATTCAGGGGGTAGTGGCGGGACAATCCCTATCTGAATTAATGCCTCGCTACCTGGAGCAGCTTGACGATCTGCGTGATGGTGGCTTGGCTCAAGAGATCAGTTATGGGGTGATACGCCGTTATCCACAGCTTAAGGCATTGGTAAACTGTTTGCTGGATAGACCCCTGAAAGCGAAGGATAGGGATGTCGAGGCGCTGATTATGATCGGACTCTACCAATTGCTCTATCTTCGCGTGGCCGAACATGCCGCACTGAATGAAACAGCTGGGGCTGCGAAAAAGCTTGGAAAAAGCTGGGCAGTTGGTTTGGTTAATGGGGTGTTGCGCAATTTTCAGCGTCGCCGAGAAGCATTGATGGATCAGATCGAGACCGATCCCCAGGCGCGCCATGCGATGCCTGAATGGTTGTTGCAAAGGGTGCAGCAGCAGTGGCCAGATGCTTGGCAAGCTCGGGTTGAAGCACTCAATAGTCGTCCTCCGATGAGTCTACGGGTAAATCTCTCCGCTATTTCACGAGAAACGTATTTACAGCGCCTGAAAACGCAAGGCTTTTTGGCTCAGCCTATTCCTTACACTCAGGGTGGTGTGACGCTTGAGAAAGCGATGGAAGTGACACAGTTGCCTGGATTTGACGAAGGGTGTATCTCTGTCCAAGATGGGGCTGCTCAGTTAGCTGCGGAGCTGCTCGATTTAAAACCTGGTTTGCAAGTATTGGATGCCTGTGCCGCACCAGGAGGCAAGAGTTGCCACCTGTTGGAGCGGGAGCGCAAACTGAAGCTGACAGCCATGGATGTCAATCCAGAGCGTTTAGTGCGGGTTGAAGAGAATCTGGCTCGACTAAAACTTCAAGCAGAGGTTGTGGCTGGGGATGCGGCTTATCCTGCGGGAGAGTGGGCGAGCCGACTTTATGAGCGTATTTTATTGGATGTTCCCTGTTCCGCAACGGGGGTAATGCGTCGTCATCCAGATATCAAACTGCTGCGAAGGGAGGAAGATATCCCTAATCTGGTTAGCCTGCAAAGCGATATTCTAAAGGCCATCTGGCCTCGTCTAGCCGTTGGGGGGGTGATGCTTTATGTTACCTGTTCGATCCTGTCAGAAGAGAACGAACAGCAACTTGAACGGTTTCTTAGCGAGCATGCGGATGCTGTAGAACAGCCACTCGATGTTGCCTGGGGTGAGGCTCGCACGGTAGGTAGGCAGATTGCCCCTGGCGTTAAAGGTATGGATGGGTTTTTCTATGCCCGTTTGGTTAAACTCTGTTCTAAACCGAGCCAATGAGAAGCATCTGCGCCTGCCTGATGGTTTTTCTACTCTGCTCCGCCGAGGCAAATGCGGCAAGCTTTACCGTCAAGGATGTGCAGATTCGAAAGGCAGAAAAGTCTTATCTACTTAACGCACGTATTGACTATCTACTCAGTCCTGAGGCTCATGATGCCCTAAGCAATGGAGTGTTACTGACCTTGAGGGTCCAACTCGTGGTGGAGAAGGTCTGGCGAGGCTTCTGGGAGCCTCGTTCGGTTACTAAAATTCTCTGGTTTCAGATTCGCTATCACGCTTTGACAGAACTCTATCGGGTGGTGGATTTGCAAACAGGCAATGAGCAGAACTTTGTCACCCAGGATGCCGCTCTGTATGCCCTGGGAGAGATCAGTAATCTGCCTTTGGTGAGGGTGGCAGAGCTGATTCCTGGTGAGGCGTATCAGCTTCGCTTGCGCGCCGATCTCGATATTGAATCCCTGCCTTTACCTCTGCAACCCCTAGCCTATTTCGGTAGAGGCTGGAAATTGACAACCGGATGGTCCCGATGGCCTCTTCAACCTTGAGCCGACTACGTTTTGGCGGACTTTCAGTCGGCCTACTTCTTATTTTGCTGCTGGTGAGTCTGCATCTGATGAGCAGTGCGGTACAGAACTCTGCAGAGCTTAGCCGCTATTTTGTGCCGCTGCTAATCTTTAACCTGGCGGGCATGTTTGTTCTATTTGTATTGATTAGCTATAACTCGATTCGCCTGATTCGCCAATATCTCAGACACAGTGCTGGTTCCCGCTTGACCCTGCGCATGGTGCTTATTTTTACATTGATCGCTCTCACACCTGTCGGTGTAGTCTACTACTACTCATTCAGTTTTTTGCAGGGTGGCATCGATAGTTGGTTTGATGTGAAAATCGATCAGGCCATGGAGGATGCACGAGAACTCGCTCAAGCCTCGCTTGCACTCAATCAACGGGTCTGGCTGAAATATACCGAACAGCAGTTATTGAGTATTGCCGACACATCCGAGTCTGCACTCTCTCTGACGATTGCCAAGCTGCGTCAACAATCTGGTGCTATGGAGCTCTCTCTAAGTGATCTCAGTGGACAGATTATCGCCTACTCAAACGCAGTTGCTGACGAGTTGGTGCCAGCCAAACCGGATGATTACATTATGCAGCGACTGCGTGAAGGCAATAGCTATGTTGGACTGGCGAGAGATAAGGGCGAACTGATGATTCGGGTTGCGGTTGCTGACCCCATGGGAAGAGCGTTGATCATTCAGGGACTCTACCCTGCATCCGAGCGGGTCAGTGTTTTATCCGAAAAACTCGAGATCGCTTATAACCGCTACAAAGAGCTCTCCTTTTTGCGTCAACCCTTAAAACGAAACTTTGCCCTGACACTCTCGCTGGTATTAATGTTTGCGGTGCTTTCAGCGGTCTGGGCCGCCTTCTTATCCGCTCGCAGACTGGTTGCTCCCATTGCCAATATCGCGGCAGGCACCAAGGCGGTTGCTGAAGGAGACTATGATCGTCAGTTGCCAGTACCCAGGCGTGCTGATGAATTGGCTTTTCTGGTCGCCTCTTTCAATACTATGACACGCCGCATCCGCCAGGCTCGGGATCAAGCTGATCAGAGTCAACGTGAAGTTGAGGGACAACGAGCCTATTTGGAGACGGTATTGGCACGTCTCTCCTCCGGTGTTTTGACTTTTGATGCACAGCGTCGATTGCGTACGACCAATCCTTCTGCGGAGAAGATTCTGGGTGTCAATCTGGCGGAAGTGATTGGTAGGTCGGTTACATCCCTTGGATTGGACTCCCCTCTATTGCGGCAGTTTGCCGAGGGCTTGGAAGCACCACTGCGGCAGATTGAGCAGGAGTGGCGGGGAGAGTTAACCCTATTTGGTGGAGAGGGGCGCCAAGTATTGATCTGTCGTACCACACCTTTTGCACAACCCAACGGGCGCACCGGGCATATCGTGTTGTTTGATGATATCACTGCTCTGATTCGCGCCCAGAGTGATGCTGCTTGGGGTGAAGTGGCAAGGCGGCTTGCACATGAGATTAAAAATCCGTTGACACCTATTCAGCTTTCGGCCGAACGATTGAGGCATAAATACCTGAAGAGCATGCCAGAGAAGGATGCCGAGGTACTGGATCGCGCCACCCATACCATCGTGCAACAGGTAGAAGCGATGAAGAGCATGGTCAATGACTTTTCAGAATACGCCAAGCCACCACAAATGGCGATTAAACCCCTTGAAATTGAACGATTGATCAAAGAGGTAGTGGATCTCTATCGCGGTACCAAGGGGATTGGCTTCAAAGTGGATGCGTCGGCAGCTCATGCCAGAGTAGAGGCTGATCCGCTTAGAATCAGGCAGGTTGTACATAACCTGATGAAGAATGCTATAGAGGCCCTTGAAGGGAAGGAGCAAGGTGAGCTAAACCTGATTTCAAAGGTGGCCTACCGGGATGAACACCCCTTTTATGAAATGAGGGTACAGGATAATGGCCCCGGTTTTCCCGAAGTACTGATGCCAAAATTATTCGAGCCTTATGTCACTTCGAAGCAAAAAGGCACAGGATTGGGATTGGCTATCGTGAAGAAGATTGTTGAGGAGCATGGCGGTATCATTTGGGCAGAGAATTGTGACAAAGGGGCCTGTATGGTGATGCAGTTACCCATGCTATTGGATTTAACCTAGTGTGGCGCTTCATACAAATTGACGATGATAGCGTCTCGCCCGAAGGGAAGCCTGCTCAGGCCAGGATACTGCGTTGCAATGCTTGAAAAGGGCGAGCCAGTCCCTGCGCAGGGCGCCTTGTCTCCTGGCCTGAGCAGGCTTCTATCATCGTGTTGTGGTATTTAGGTTTAAGGAGAATCAAGTATGAGCAAAGGCTACATCCTAGTTGTGGATGATGAGCCCGATATTCGCAACCTTGTAAAAGAGATTCTACAAGATGAATCTTATGAGGTTTCGATGGCCGAGGATGGAAAATCCGCACGCCAGGCGCTACGTGATCGCAGGCCAGAGTTGATTCTGCTCGATATTTGGATGCCCGATGTAGACGGCATCACTCTATTGAAAGAGTGGGGTGAGGATGAGGGTTTGCCCTGCCCCGTGATTATGATGTCGGGTCACGGAACAGTGGAGACAGCGGTCGAAGCGACCCGTCTAGGTGCCTACGATTTTCTGGAAAAACCACTCTCTCTTGCCAAATTGCTACTGACTGTCGAACGTGCTCTTGAAGCAGAACAGCTCAAACAGGAGAATGTTGGTCTACGTCGGCATGTGCATGCCGTGCATGATCCCACCGGCAAGAGTTCTGTCATGCAGCGTCTTCGGGAGCAGGTGAAGCGAATTGCCCAGCACGATACCTGGGTTCTGGTGACCGGAGAGCCGGGCAGTGGCCGTGAGACCCTGGCACGCTTTCTTCATTCCCAGAGCCTGCGCCGTGACCGGCCCTTTGTTGAAGTGAGTGTGAGTTCCATCGTCAAGGGTAATGCAGCCCAAGAGTTATTTGGCAGTGAAACAGATGGTCGCATCCACTATGGCAGGCTGGAGCAGGCAGCAGGAGGCACTCTATTTCTTGATGAAGTCGCCGACATGGATCTTGAGGCCCAGTCACAATTAGTCGGTGCATTGGACACAGGCAGTTTTCTGCGTGTAGGTGGGAGTGAGCCAGTTAGCATTGATGTGCGGATCATCGCTGCGACCCAGCACAATCTTGAAGATACGGTTGCAGAAGGCACCTTTCGTGAAGACCTTTTCTACCACCTCAATGTGGTGCCGCTGCATGTGCCTCCGCTGCGCGAGCATGCCGAAGATGTGCCTGAGTTATTGAATTTCTATGTCAATTGGTATGTCACTCATGAGAAGCTGCCCTACCGCCACTTTAATGTCGGAGCGCAGAATACACTGCGTAACCACCCCTGGCACGGAAATGTGCGTGAATTGAAAAACCTGGTGCAGCGCTTGCTGATCTTGGGTGCGGGTAACGAGATCACTCAGGAGGAGGTCAACTCCTCACTAGGCACACCGGAGATGGGGAGTGCGTTGGGTGGCCCAGAATCGCCCGTCTCTTTCGATCAACCCCTGAGGCAAGCTCGGGAGGAGTTTGAAAAGGTCTATCTTGAGTATCAGTTAAAGCAGCATGAAGGGAATATCTCGCGAATGGCGAAAGAGGTCGGTATGGAGCGGACCCATCTCTACCGTAAACTTAAGACCCTGGAGATTGAGTTCAAGGATAAGCGTTAAACCTAAAAAAATCAGTTGACCGCTCCATTCTAATAGCAGGCTCCTGATTGTGAAGAAAATAGCTTCGATGGACATGGTCATCTGTTGGGTGAATCACGCTACAGCGTGAATTGCACGCTTGTGGCGGCACATGGCGGCGTTGCAACTCCTTGGAATAGCGGGCTATTCCGCGTCGTTGCGCCTTGCTCTGTACCACCACAAACGTACCCTTCACGCCGTCCAACTGATCTTTTTAGGTTAAAATCTGATGCAAGCTGCTATCGATTTTAACCTGTGGCACTTGCAAGGAGTGCCACAGGAATTCCGTCAATCCTGTGGGGAGTGGAAGAGATGTATATTTCCCCGTTGCGGACATAAACCAGCCGGTTGTCCGGTAGCCACTCAAAACTACTAATTTTTTCGTTTGCCTGGTCGAGCACCTCTCCACTGCGTGAGAAGAGGATTAACTTGCTTTCACGCTCACTTCCATCAACGCCAGGGCAGACCCAATCCACGGCGATGGCTTCATCGTCAGGGGAGATCTTTGCACCCCCAGAGAGCGCTTCGTAGACCTCGTAGGCGTCGTTGATTAAGTTGGTGTGAGTATCGCGAATCTCGATTTTATCGATATTACTTATGAAATTATTGCGGATGCTATCCATTTCCATTACTTCATTCCTTTGTTGTCAGGCACAACCTTATTTGAGCCAACATGCATACTTAACAGTATTTAGATACTATGTGCTGGGAAATGGTTTTCCAAGTATTCAGTCAGATGATTGTGATGAGCTTCACGCTGGAATGACCAGGGCAATTGCACTATAAAGGACTCGTTATAGGCTTACCGTACGTTACAGGTTAGCCAATCTATTTCATGCACCACAAAGAACAGGAAGGATATGATCCTTCGTACTTTTCGCGCCCTTCGGCGTGTCAGGCTAAGCCTGATTTTTCTAGTAATCTGAAAGAAGGTTATCATGTAAATTATTGGTTAGACATATAGCTGCGGTCTGTCGTGCAGAGGTAACGAAGCACAGGGAGCGAGACCGGTCATGGAAAGGAAGCCAGGCGAAGATGGGAGACCATTGGAGAGCGAAGATGCTGAAGCCAGCATGTAACCTGTGATAAGCCTACTATGTAGGATGCGGTTCGTGCCTCACCACATCCTACGACTTTTACAACCCCCTCCCTTGCGGGAGAGGGCTATACAAAATAGCGTAAGCGCAGCTTACATCGCTCTCATTAAATGTGTCATGCGAATTCCAGCCGCTTTCTGAGATTGAGTGGGTATCTCGACGAGTCTCATAAGATCAACGTAGTGCGATTGCCCTGGTTGGCAAGCTTATCTTATTTTTCAATTTTGAATAGTTGATTATTATCTAATAAAAGCATGTCATCAATGCCTATAAATTTAGTCTCGGTGGTGCCGTCATCGTAATGTAACTGAATGGTATACTTGTCGATCCTGTACCAACCTAACTGTGATTTCTCTGATGCTGAGGAATAATTTCCTACTGGTAATTGATAAGCTTTTCCGTAGGGAGAGTTCTCGATACCACCACTAAAACCAAAGGTACTGTTTTTAGAAAACCGACCATTTTTATCAAAACAATAACCACTAATCCCCATGCCGCTGCTGGTGCTTACACCATTAGAAAATTCAAAAGTTTTACTGGAATCCCAGCACCCAAATAATTTTTTATTTTTCGGATTAGGAAGGTATAAAGTAAAGTATTCCTGGGTATCAAATTGATCACTGTCGTTGTATTTCAAGGAAAGTTTACCATTGCTTATTTTGAATTTACCCCATTCATCAGGATTGCTTTTTTGTGAGAAAGCGATTCCCTTTTCAAGGATGGTTTTCAAGTCATTAGAAAAAAGCCCGTTTTCGAATAATAGAATATTCCTGCTTTTTAATTGATAGGTCCGGCTGAATACGTTTAGTCCCATATTTGAAATAATGGCAATACCTTTTATGCCTGATAATTTCTTAAATGCTGGTATTTTAGAATGGTTTTGAGTTATTGATGTCGCTTTAGTAGGAGAATTTGTAACTTGTAGACTACCCAAGTTACTCGATAATTGAGTGATTTTATTTAGGAATCGCTTGAGTAAGTAATTATGGGAGTAATCGACCTGCATGATATTCATTTTACTATCGGACGTTGGCACAGCAAAAAACATGGATCTCATATCAGAAAAATTATCTGTTTTGAACCGGGCAGTAGTCATTAAAATACCTTTATTTTTTGTATCTATTTCCCCGGCTCTTGTCAGTGCCCATTTTGTATTGATGTTATTTGAAATAAAATGTTGTAATGTCGCTCTACTTGAGCGGCTATTCATTGCTACATTATTAATGATAGAAATAATAAAATATTCCTCAGGCTTTAGGGTATTTGGGGCATAGGTTGCCACGTTCCCTTCCACTTTTTTATCCCAGCTGGTTTCGGCATAAACGGTTTGTGTAAATAGAAAATAAAAAATAATAAATAATAAAGATCGCATACTGTTTTTATCCTTTAGGAGCTTTGGATAATTAATTTTTTCAAGGAATTTATCCTATTCCATCTGTATGTTTAAGGTGATAAGTATTGCCCATCTATTGTATATGTGCTAGCGGCATTTGAACAGTCATCAAAAGATGGTCCTGTGCGCAAAAAACCTCGTCGTTCAAGGATAGTGCAGACAGCATAGCCGTCCTGGGTTTTCCGCGTGGTGTCTGCTGCTCAATGTCCTGCGGTACGATGGAGATCGGAGCGCCGCAACTCAACGCAAAGTAGAATGGCGACCAGAGAACACCCTTCCAGTCGTGCCTCTGAATGTACATGCCTGATATCGTTGTCATCGCTTATAGACCAAGAGTATAATTTGATCCATGCAGCACCTCCAATCTTTCAAGTTCGAACTCATGTCAACCGCTGAACAGCAACGCCAGAAGTGTCGCTTTACGGGTTCATGTTCAACAAGGTGCTGGTGTTGCAGAAGAGAGGCGACGAGCGTGGTGAGAAAACGCTGGGCTACGCCGGACTGTGCAAGGAACTCACTGCTCTCGGCGGTTAATCGGCAAATGCAGGCGCAATTCCACTGTGTCGAATGCGGCTTCGAGGAAAACGCCGATGTGATCGGCGCAATGAATGCTCTAAGGGCGGGACACACCTGGTTCGCCTGTGAAGTGAGCGATGCCGCAATGCCGCCGCCAGCGGCAGGAACCCACCAAATCGACTCAAGGGCGGTTCAATGCCGCGCCTGAGCGCCATAGAAGTCTCCGGCATTCATGCTGGGGAGCATGTCAAGTTATTATCACTGTTATGGCAACCCATAAGTCCCAGGAGCAGGCCGACCACAGCCACGCTCAGTGCGACAGCGAAATGATTTCTTTCTTAACATAGAATATGCTCCTCATATAAGGCGTAATTAAGGCTGAGTGCATTCAAGGTAGGAGGTATTGCAAAACAGTGTCTTGTTGATGTCTGTTTTGTGAAAGCTATATTTCTAATTATTGCAATCCTGATTCAGGACTGTCGTGGAAGTGCCATAACGGCTAAGGTAAAGACTGTCTACAATGATAAGTGCACGCATATAAGTAACCATGAAAATAATTATCCTCGGTGCTGGACAGGTAGGACGCTCGGTAGCCAATGCATTGGTGAGTGAAGCCAATGACATAACGGTTGTCGATCAAAATCAGGATCTTCTGGTCGAACTGCAAAATCGGCTCGATTTGGGAACGGTCAGAGGGCATGCCGGTCATCCCAATGTACTACGCAAGGCAGGCGCCGAAGATGCCGATATGATTCTTGCTGTCACCAACAGTGATGAGACCAACATGGTCGCCTGTCAGGTAGCCTATACACTGTTCCACACACCCACCAAGATTGCCCGGGTACGGGCTCAGAGTTATCTTAATTATCCGAAGTTATTCGAACACTCAGCAGTGCCAGTGGATGTCTTGATCAGTCCCGAACAGTTGGTCACTGATTACATCCTCAAACTCATCGAATTTCCAGGAGCCTTACAGGTGCTCGACTTCGCTGGTGGTCGAGTACGTCTGGTCGCAGTCAAGGCCTACCATGGGGGGCCGCTTGTGGGCAATGCACTGAGCGCCCTCTATGAACACATGCCGAATATCGATGCCAGGGTGGCGGCGATCTACCGAGAAGGGGAGGAGATCATGCCCCAGGGCGATACCGAGATCAAAGAAGAAGATGAGGTGTTCTTTCTCGCGGCGGCCGAGAATATTCGTTCAGTAATGAGCGAACTTCGTAAACTGGAAAAGCCCTTTAAACGCCTGATCATTGCGGGTGGTGGAAACATTGGACAGCGACTGGCTTCCTCTCTAGAACAGAAATATCGGGTCAAACTGATTGAAAAAAATCAGGAACGGGCAAAAGAGATTGCCGAGCGACTCGATATGACCATCGTGCTTCATGGTGATTCAGCTGATGAAGATCTGCTGCTAGAAGAGAATATCGAAAACACCGATGTGTTTTGCGCAGTGACCAATAAAGACGAGGCGAATATTCTATCGTCTATGCTGGCGAAACGCCTTGGTGCGGCGCGGGTGATGGCACTGATCAATCGCCCCGCCTATGTTGATCTGGTGCAAAGTGGTGCGGTAGATATTGCCATCTCACCACAGCAGGCCACCATTGGCACACTGCTAACCCATGTGCGTCGTGGCGATGTCGTACAGGTACACTCTCTGCGGCGTGGTGCAGCAGAAGCGATCGAGGCGGTTGCCCATGGTGATCAAAATTCATCCAAAGTAGTAGGGCGAGCGATTGAAGAGATCAAGCTACCAAAGGGGGCGACCATCGGTGCCGTTGTGCGGGGGGAAGAGGTATTGATTGCGCACCACGACACCATGATAGAGAGCGGCGATCATGTGATTCTATTTTTGGTGGATAAACGCAAGATCCGCGAAGTGGAAAAACTCTTCCAAGTGGGAGTGACCTTTCTTTGAAAGTTGACCGCCTCTCTGCGCGGCCAGTGGCGGACTGAATTAATCATGCACCTGTTTGTTGTTCAAAGAATTTTAGGTGTTCTGCTGATGGTATTCAGCCTCAGTATGTTGCCTCCCCTAATTATTTCAGTCTGGGTAGACGATGGTGCCCTGATCGGATTTACCGACGCCTATATCTTAACCCTCGGCCTTGGCTTGGCCTTCTGGGCACCGGTGCGTCATCATCATCAGGATCTACGTGTACGAGACGGCTTTTTAGTGGTGGTGATGTTCTGGGGAGTGCTGGGACTCACCGGCTCGTTACCCTTCCTATTTGCCGAAAATTCCGACATGAGCATCACCGATGCAGCATTTGAATCGATCTCTGGATTGACCACTACCGGAGCCACTGTGATCATAGGCATTGATGAGCTACCCACCTCAATACTCTACTACCGACAACAGCTTCAATGGCTGGGTGGCATGGGCATCATCGTATTGGCGGTTGCAGTACTGCCGATGCTAGGTATCGGTGGTATGCAGCTCTATCGTGCTGAAACCCCAGGCCCGGTCAAAGACAATAAACTGACACCGCGCATCACCGAGACCGCCAAGGCGCTCTGGTTCATCTATCTTGGCCTGACGCTTAGCTGCACATTCGCCTACTGGCTGGGAGGCATGAAACTGTTCGATGCTGTGGGACACGCCTTCTCCACCGTCGCTATTGGCGGTTTCTCCACCCACGATGAGAGCATTGGCTACTACGACAGTACCCTGATCGAGATGATTGCCGTCGTCTTCATGATTCTCTCAGGAGCCAACTTTGCACTCCACTTTCTGGTGGTACGCAGACGCTCTTTACGCATCTATTTAGAAGATTCAGAATTTCGTGGTTACATCATCACGCTATCGGCTGTGATCTTCATTGTCTCAGTGGCACTCTATACGATGGGCGTTTATGAATCCTGGAGCGAGTCAATCACACAGGGACTCTTTCAAGCCATCTCCATCGGCACCACAACTGGCTTCACCACCGCCGACTATTCAGTTTGGCCCGGTTTTATCTCGATCCTACTGTTATTCTCCAGCTTTGTCGGAGGCTGTGCCGGTTCAACAGGTGGCGGCATTAAAGTGATTCGCTTCCTATTACTCATCAAGCAGGGACTCAGAGAGATCAATCGATTGATACACCCCAATGCTGAGATACCAGTAAGGGTAGGAAATAAAACCATCCCCTGGCGTGTTGTTGAAGCGGTGTGGGGATTTTTCGCACTCTATGTAGCAAGTTTCGGCATCATGTATCTCGCACTGGCCGCTACCGGATTGGACCTAATGACCTCATTCTCAGCCGTTGCCGCCAGCATTAATAACCTGGGGCCAGGTTTGGCTGATGTGGGCCTGCACTACGCCAACCTCAACGATCCAGCAAAATGGATACTCTGTTTTGCCATGTTGCTAGGGCGCTTGGAGATATTTACCTTATTGGTATTATTGACGCCGGCATTTTGGCGGAAGTGATGTAGAGGGTGAACTTAGTAATAGTTCGTCATATATTTGCTGTTGATCCTTAATAATAATTAATATAGAGTTATCTCTAAGAAGAAAATCCACCGCCAGTCGATGCACATGATTATCTAGTGATGCTGAGTAGTTTTTGTCTGGTTATGGATATTTGAACAAGGAAGTATGAGATACACAAGGAACGGTATCCTCACTAACGAGATCGATTCTATATCTTGTTAATTATCGCGCTCCTGATTTGCAATCAAAGGTCTCCTTATTGCAAATATCCTTCTCATCACCTTACTGAAAGGCTAATGTTATTTAGTATTGCTGATAGCTATAGATGCTTTATTAACAATAATATATTTAATTTGCGGGTTAGTGGCCAGCAAATAACACCAATGGAATGACGTTATGAACGATCACTGTATTACTGCTCTTTGTGGACTAGCCCAGCCTAGTTGTTCTAGAAAGACAGGAAAGCCCTCATGTTTTACCAGTACCACTCAAATGTGGTCCACGCTGATTGGTAGAGCGAAACTTGGGGCGGTAGTGATAATGGCTTTTCTTGCGTGCTTTACAGTACATACATATGCCGATCCGGGGCCAAATGAAATCGATGCATTGAAAACACCATGGGCATACTTTCTGCATGGGTATGACTGCCATTCATCAGATAGTGACTTTTTTAGTGCGTACGAGAATTTTTGGTGCGCTGCTTCAAACATTTGTGATGCATACACTACCGGTCCGATCTCATCCTGGCCATCCAATTCTGAGGGTAGTACAAGCGCTAACGGTCATTGTGCAGGTTATTTAGGAATGAGAGATATTCCATATACACGTTTAGGATATGGGCATCAGGAAACGCGGTCTTTTGGGTATACATATGCCCCTTTCGATAATTCAGGTGCATGTGGTAGAGATAGGTGTCATGGTATTGTTTGGAACACCGAACTGAACAAACCCCTGAGCGTCACCGAGCCCGAGCGGATCATCAAGTACCACTACAGTTCCACCGGCCAACTGCTCAGCCGAGAGGAGCGTTCCTGTATTTGAGGTGCGAAGAATTGCTAACGCATGTTCGAAGCAGTTAGGATCTGGTTTATATGTATTGGAATGCGAAATAATAAATATCAAGGAGATATGAAGAATGGGTTTTTTAGTATTTGCTAATGGCCTTTGTGTGTAAAAGAACAAAATAATCGAGCATAATACATGCTACGCAGTGAAGATTATTTTATGATGGATTCTAGATATGCGACCTGTTTTTAAACCAATGGAAAATTATATGGATTTTGGGTGTTTTCGGTATTCTTTAGTAAATCCTGGAGCTGGTCGATATGTTAGGGTGGTTAAAATGCAAGTATTAGGAATGCTCCTTGTCTTGTTGTTTTTTTGTACGGAAACATTTGCTGACATTTTGCCTTTGCGTACTGACTGGTTCTACTTATATTTATATAATCATTATGGAGAATGCTTTCAGACAGAGGGGGCTATGCGGTCAGACCACATCGAAGAAATGAACAGTTCCCCAGGTTACTGTAATTATGAGTTTAAGCGCACTCTCACTGAATGGGAGAATGGTGATACTCCAACTCCGTATAAGGAATACTGCATGCCAGAATGGGTGACGGAGTCATATACCTTCCAAGGTTTTGCTCATATGGAGTCGAAGCTGAACGAATATGCATTTAATCTAACCGTGCAGAATTGTGTCGGGCCAGCACATACCTTACAATACGATTATGGCCGTATATTCTATTACTACTGTCCAAAGGAGACGGGTTTTACATATGTGGAAGACGGAAGTCTGGTCTGTCAATCCAAATATTATATAACTCCAACATTCAGCTTTTGTGCGGATAAAGAGGGTAATCCTTGTGATCCAGCAAGCGGTAATAAAACTGAAATGGAAACGGACTATGTTCTTCGGAATAGCGACCTCAAAGTCCAGCGTTATTATGCCTCACAGGGTATAGGCGATGGGTTTGGCTATTTGGGTCTGCGTTGGCGCCATAACTACAGTCAGCATATTGATGAGTTTGGTGTGCGTCTTTATGATCGATATTTAGATATCAAGTCGCCTTTATATTCTGCTCAGAAATCAGCTTGTGAAGATGGCTGGCGGCAAATTAAAAACAAGGCCTATCAGGGTTTGTTGAGTGATACAACGGCGGTATATAACGGCGGTGTTTGTGAGATTCAAAGAAATTCACAAAAAATAGCCAGTTTAATTGTTTATGACATACTTGATGGGTATCGTTATGTGGATGAAGAAGTCAAGATTCATCAATTGTCGCGAGGTAATGGCCAACTCTACACATTTGTCGATCAGGGCGGGAATTGGCAACCGCTCTACCCTGGCACTAGTTCGCTTACACAAAGCGACACTGGATGGATCTATAAGGCTGCAAATGGCGATGTTGAAACTTATAGTGTGGAAGGCAGGCTCGCCAGTTCGAAAAATACGTATGGCCAGATCACAAGGTTTACATATGATGATCAAGGTCGCCTGGATACAGTAACCGGACCTTTCGACGACACGCTGGCCTATCACTATGAAGACAATCGTTTGGCAGGTATCACCACCCCCGAAGGGGATCTCGGCTATGGCTATGACGCCGAAGGTCGTTTGACTCGAGTAACCTATGTTGACGGCAGCGAACGCCACTATCACTACGAAGACAGCCGTTTTCCCTATCACCTCACCGGCATCACCGACGAGAACAACGAACGTTTCGCCACCTGGGCCTATGATGAAGAGGGCCGGGCGATCTCATCCGAACACGCGGATGGTGCCGAGCGGGTCGCATTCACTTACAACAGTGATGGCACCACCACTGTTACCGACGCAGCAGGTGCTGAACGTACCTACCACTTTATCGTAAAACGAGGAGCGATGAAGGTTGACCATATCGATGGCGATCGCTGCACCACCTGTGCCAATGGTGGCACCAAAAGTTATACCTACGACAGCAACGGATTCGTTGCCACTAAAACCGACTGGAATGGCAATATCACCACCTATGAGCGCGATGCTCAGGGCCGCGAACTGAGCCGCACAGAAGCATCGGGCACCCCCCAAGCTAAAACGGTCGCTACTACCTGGGATACCACCCTCAACAAATCGCTGATAGTCACAGAGCCCGGCCAAGTAACCTCATACACCTACGACGCAAAAGGCCGCTTGCAGACAAAACAGCAACGTGCGCAGCCCTAACCGTCAGCCAGCACATAACGGGCAACCCAGATATTTTAGACAAGGACAAGGACAAGGATATGCATTATCCCGCCATGACACACGCTACCCGACTCGGCCTGTGGGCCACTTTAAGCCTCAGCCTGATCGTACCCTTTAGTGCCCAGGCCGATCACAGTATCAGCTACACCTACACCGCCCAAGGCCAGATCGAGACCCTCGACGGCCCCCGGATGGATGTCAATGACATCACAACCTACGCCTACGATGCCCAAGGCAACCGCAATAAGGTCACAAACCCCCTGGGCCACACCACCCAAGTTACGGCCCACGATGCTGCTGGTCGCCCGCTGACGATAAGCGATGCCAACGGCCTGACCACCACCCTGAGCTATGACCTCCGGGGTCGCCTGACCCAACAAAGTCTTAGCGATGGGCAGACAACCCGCACGACCGCTTATGTCTACGATCCAGCCGGTAACCTGACCCAGGTCACCCAGCCCGATGGTGCCGTGATCAGCTATACCTACGATGCAGCCCACCGTCTTACCGGCCTTGAAGACGCCCAGGGTAACCGCATTGACTACACCTTAGATGCTATGGGCAACCGCCTGACCGAACAGGTCAGTGACGCCCAAGGCACCCTGACCCGGCGTAAACAACAGGTCTACGACCAACTGAGCCAACTCCAACAACAGATCGACAGCCAGGACAACAGTGCTGAATACACCTATGATGCCAACGGCAATCTCACCCAGACTCTGGACGCCAACCAACACCCCAGCACCCAAGCCTACGATCCCCTGGATCGCCTCAGTCAGAGTACCGACCCTCTAGATGGCATCACCAAGTACAGCTACGACGCCCAAGGCAACCTCACCCAGGTTACCGACCCTACTGGTCTAAGTACCACTTACGACTACGACGGCTTGGGCAACCTAATCAGCCAGACCAGCCCCGACACCGGAGTAACCACTTACACCTACGATGAGGCCGGTAACCGCCTTACCCAAACCGACGCCCGAGGCATTACCACCACCTATACCTACGACGCCCTCAACCGCCTCACGGCCGTGAACTACCCCGACAGCAGCCGAGATGTCACCTACCGCTACGATCAAGGTACGAATGGCATCGGCCGCCTCACCCAAATGAGCGATGCCGAAGGCACCACCGACTACCTCTACAACGCCTACGGCGACCTGATCGAGCAGAGCCGCACCAGCCAGGACAACATCAACACCCGCTTTATCTATAGCTACGATGCCCAAGGCCAGCTGATCAGCCAGACCTACCCCTCGGGGAAGATCATCCACTACAGCTACAGTCAAGGCCAACTCACCAGCTTGAGCCTGGAAACCAGCAGTGGTACCCAGCCTCTGGTCAGCAACCTCCAATATCTCCCCTTTGGCCCCATCCAGTCTCTGGACTACGGCAACGGCCTGAGTCTTACCCGCACCTTCGATCAGGACTACCGGCTCATCGCCCAGAGCCTGCCAGGGATCCTCAATGACAGCTACACCCACGACCCGGTTGGCAATATCAGCGACTGGCAAGACCTACTCCAGACCGGGCGAGACCAACAGTTCGGCTACGACGAACTCAATCGCCTGACCAGCGCCAGCGGCGCCTACGGTGACCTGAGTTACAGCTACGACGGCGTTGGCAACCGCCTGAGCCAAAGTGAAGGGGCCGAGACCGAGACCTACCACTACGCACCCGACAGCCACCAGCTCCAGGAGATCCTGGGCGCGACCAGCGATACTCGCGAGTATGACGCAGCCGGCAACACCCTTGAAAGCCAACAAGGGAGCTACAGCTACGACGACAGCAACCGCATGGTTAGCTATACCCAAGGAACAACCGAAGCGAGCTACGCCTACAATGGTAAAGGCGAACGCATACGCAAGACCGTAAACGGCATGATCACCCGGTTCCGCTATGGCCCGAACGGCACCCTGCTGGGCGAATACAACGAAGCCGGAGAGGCGATTCGAGAGTATGTCTATCTGGATGGGCAGCCGATTGCACTGCTTAATGAACAGACCAATGCCAGCGCGCAAATTGTGCAAAGCGTTCGGGTAAACCATCAAGCACAAACCGTTGACCTGGGACAACAGCCCGCCACCCCGGTGATCATCGCCAGCCCATTGACCTACAACGGAGGCGATGCAGCCTTAGTCGCGCTCAATAACATTCAAACCACCCAAGCCAGTGTCTCGGTTCAAGAGTGGGACTACCTGAATGGCACCCACGCCCAGGAAGATATCTCACTGCTAAGCCTGCCGCCAGGCCGCTATCCTCAGGCCGACGGCAGCGTTTGGGA
>JARRQF010000070.1:0-16138 GCA_037382065.1 Candidatus Thiodiazotropha sp.
GACGCTAAGCGGTTAGCCGCTAGGCGCGTGCCGCCGGGAATGGCTTCTCCCTTTCCAAGGCGCGCAACAACGCGGATGACCGCTTAGCGTCTCGCCCGAAGGGAAGCCTGCTCAGGCCATATACTGCGTTGCAATGCTTGAAAAGGGCGAGCCATTCCCTGCGCATTGCGCCTTGTCTCCTGGCCTGAGCAGGCTTCTATAATCGTCAATTTATATGAAGCACCACACTAGCCATAGGTTTAACTACTCCAATACAATGGGCACAGGATGTGCCCTTCAGAAACTCCAAGGAGGGAGAAACATGCAACACGCATCCCATCGACCATCACCTCACCAAGTCCAGGGCCTAACCCTGATTGAACTCATCATTTCCCTGACCATTCTGCTGATTTTAACGGCCATTGGCATCCCTGGCATGCAGACGTTGCGTGCCAAAAATCAACAAACGACTCAAATCAACATGTATGTCACCCATTTCGCTCTGGCCAGAAGCCTCGCCATCACCCGTGAACAACATCAGGTTATCTGTCCGAGTCTTAATGGCGAGAGCTGCCTTGATCAGACAGATTGGAGTGAGGGGTTGATAATATTCGAAGACAGTGATAGAAACGGAGAGCGGGATGCGGATGAACCACTGCATGCTTGGCACCAGCCAATAACTCCCTCCGAAATCAAGATCCACTCAACCAATGGCCGAAAGCTGGTTCGCTATCACGCCAATGGTCGGCAAACTGGATGCAATCTAACCATCACTTTCTGCGAACCCAATGACCGAATAGCACCAAAAGCGGTTATTGTAAGCAATATGGGGCGGGTCAGAGTCTCTGATAAAAGCCCAGATGGATCTCCTCTCAAATGCTCAATGTAATTTTTTCTTAGAGAAACTATTGACGCTAAGGCTCAGTCTCATTATCATGCGCCCCTCCTAAGCAATTCCCCGGTAGCTCAGTCGGTAGAGCGGGTGACTGTTAATCACTAGGTCGGCAGTTCGAGCCTGTCCCGGGGAGCCAAATAAATCAAGCACTTAGATTTTTATCTAAGTGCTTTTTTTATGCCATTGTAATTGGAAAAATGCCATAGGCATTTTCGCCAACCGCAAATTTCAAATTCCAGACTCCTGGAGTAAAGCCACTCACATTCGTTGTGATATTAATGTAGTCTCCGGTTTCAGAGGTTAACCTGGGTATAGAAAAGGGGCTATATGACAGGGGCTCAGGCGCGGTAGCGGCCCAGAGCTTTGTCTTCACCTCCTGCGATGGCCACAAGCCCGTTGCAAAGATAGAAAAGATATCTCCATTCTGAATCTGGATAACAGTCGTATAGCCAATATTGGGCCGCCTGCTATTACTCCAAAACCTGAAGCTATTGACAAGATCCAGACCAAAAAACCCTTCCCAGTAGGCAAATTCCTTACCATCCAGAAAGTCCGGATCAAAGTCATAGCCGTCACCATAGACATCTAGCTTCACAGCTGAACGCCATACATCATCAAAATCGGGGAATTCACCAACATCCCTGATCTCTGCTAACAAGGGAAATTGGGCTTTAAGAGATAGTTCTGTTTGAAAAAACCGCCAAACCTTGGCTGCCGTCCAATAGTGGCCCAGTTCGGTAAAGTGGGATCTATCGGATGTCGTTAAACCAAACCTGGTGGGACGAAAATAACTGGTATTGATAACGTAATCAGCAAGTGCTTGCGCATCTGAATCATAGCTTTTCCATTCGCCCAACCTATCTTGCATCGCCTCAGAAAGCAGGCTATTTAAAAATGATGGCTCAGATGAGTAGTAATTTGTACCACCTTCATCGATTTGACCATGCATCCAAGGCCCACAGAATTTCTTTTTGATAGCGGTAACAGGAAGTCCTCCATGACGCTCTTCATCATAAGGGATCAGGCGAGATCTAATAATGATTACGTTTGGATTATTTGTCCTGAAAAAATCATATAGATCAGCCACATCCTGAAGTATTTGCGAGAGAGTCCGCTGATCCTGTTTCGTGATAGCATCATTTATTCCAAGCTCCTCAATGATAATGTCAGGATTGAACTCTGATGTAATCTGGGCTGGGGTCTTTCCGCTGTAGGGATCGACATGGTTAAGAGCCTGATAACAGGTTTGACCAGCGCTACCGGTCGCAATTATTTCAATATCCAATCCCTCAGAAGCTATGGCTGCTTGAATATGGCCAATCCACGTTTTTCCCCATGGATTTGATGTTTCTGATGCGCCTAGCACACAGATCCTTAAGGAAGGAGGGGGATTCACCCCCTGTTGAGGTACTTCGAGACTATTTTCGGATGACGTTGCCATAATATATCTTCACCTTAATCCATAAGGGTTTCTAACAAGTAGCGGGGAGAATAATGATATTCTGTTTAATATTTGCATTAATCCAATTTATTATGCAGACTTAAATAAACAATGATAGGAATGAAAAGTGTAGGAATGGTTAATCATAAAGGAATTCCTTGAATGGGAGTTAACCCACCCTATAAAATAAATAGATAGGACGCGGCAGAGAGACTCTGCTTATTTGTTGGGAATAGGGGCTTTAACTATTGATGGATATAACTTGGATTCCTAAATTTAAGTATAAATCAAAATCCCCAATATTCACAATAATAGGATTTCAAGGGGAAAGATACCATGCCTGCAGATAAACGGTTAGGCTTAGGCCCGATACCTGCTTCGCCTGAAATATACATCAATGAAAAACAAGTTGATGGCATGTTAATCTTAAAAAAGTTCGGCTGGCGACTGGTTTGTATCAGAAGACAGGCACTCAAAGATGCATTACCACTCTTTAGAAATGCCCAGGAAAAAACAGTGGGTGTTTTAGGCAAAGATGGAATCCTTAGAATTCTGCCAGACATTAAAATACGCCAACCCGAGAGTAGTAAGGCCACAAACACACACTTCACACTGTCCAACTGATCTCTCTAAGATCATACAGCTCCTCTTTGGGAAATTGGGTAATGTGGTATCAAAATCCTATTTTCCGCCTACACTTATTGATGCCACCTAATTAACTCAAACACCAATTGGTGGTTTCATGGCTCTGCAAACGTAATTTACTACTCTCAAGCAGATGTAAAAATAGACTAACCACGTATAAAGGTGACTTTAGGGTATGACTTCGAAGTCTGACAAACAGCATGAAGTTCATTTTGCTCACAATCTATTTCTATTCTTACTCGTGTTTGGGCTCTGGTTGCTATTGGTAGGTAATCTCAACCCAGATGAATTAGCTGCTGGGCTCCTGGTCGCCACAGTCATCACCCTGGCCAGCAGACCACACCTTGACATCTTCACCGGCTTGAAACTCGCACCCTCCGCAATCATGCCATTCATCCGCTACCTTGGCGTATTTTTTATCGCACTAGTCCAGGCCAATCTCGATATGGCCCGCCGGGTTTTATCACCCTCACTACCACTCCGGCCCGCCGTCGTAGAAGTTAAAACAACACTCCAATCCTCCCTTGGTCGGCTAATCCTAGCGAATAGTATCACCTTAACCCCCGGCACACTCACAGTCGATGTACTGGATGAGATTCTATTGATTCATTGGATCGATTGCCCCCCAGACAGCGATATCGAATTAACCACCAGAGTTATCACGAGCAAGTTCGAAAAACAGTTGAAAGGGTTTGTGGCATGACATTGACCTTATTGGAGATAACCTCACTGGTTCTATTGGGTAGCGCCGTATTTTTAAGCTTACTGAGACTTCTCCTGGGACCAACCACCCCTGATCGGGTGGTCGCCGCCGATACCCTGGCAGTGATGACCACCTCTGGACTGGTGGTGCTTGCCGCACTGCTTGGAAGTGCCCTCTACCTGGATGTGGCGCTTATCTATGGCACCCTTGCTTTTGTCGGGGTTGTCGCAATTGCACGCGCTATCGAAGGTAACGGCTCATGAGAATAGTGGCAGATCTATTTTTACTTATCGGGGCGGCCTTTACCCTGTTTGGCGCGATTGGACTGATTCGCATGCCGGATGTCTATAATCGCATTCAGGCAGGCACCAAGGCCGTAACCTTGGGTTCTATCTCTCTGCTATTTGGGATTGCCCTGCTCTACCCGCACTGGTGGTCAAAACTTCTGGTGATCGGTTTGTTAATACTCATTACCAACCCTCTGGGTTCTTCAACCATAGCCAGAGCATTACTCATGGCCGGTGTAAAACCCTGGGAAAAAGAATCCCCCCCAAAAGAGATAAATAAATGACTGAACCGGAACTCTGGATCGCCATACTTCTGGGGCTGATGATGTTAAGTGCAGCCATTATGGTCTTAGTTGTAAAAAACCATCTAGCTGCGGTTGCCGCCGCCTCAGTGGTATCCCTTGGTCTGGCATTGCTATTTGCATTGATGCGAGCACCCGATGTCGCAATGACAGAGGCGGCTGTGGGCGCTGGGCTAAGTAGCCTGATTCTGGCCCTGGCGCTGCGCCGATTGGGTCTGTGGAAAATTGAGGGAAACCTAATAAAAACAGACCTTCTCGCCATTAAAAACCGGAGGGATACAGATGCGTAATCTCACCGGACTACTTTTCGCTGGTGGCCTCGGCTTTATGTTGCTGGCCATCGCCAGCGGCATTAACTTCGGCAACCCTGCCATGTTGGTGGGTAAAGCCATTCAATCGTCTGCTCCAGAACAGACAGGAGCCGCTAACATCGTCACCTCGGTGGTCCTGGGCTATCGCGGTATCGATACCTTGGGCGAGCTCTCTATACTGTTCGCAGCGGCTTCTGCCGCTGGACTGATCCTGGGTCGGCGACACACCACAGCCGGAACCATGACCAAAGGCGGGTTCGTACTCCACCACGGAGGCGCACTGCTGTTTCCCCTACTCCTGACCATCGGCTTCTATATCATATTCCATGGCCACCTGACGCCAGGTGGCGGTTTCCAGGGAGGGGTAATCCTGGCTGCCGCCTTCTTTCTGCCACTACTGGCCCGACCAGGCGCTCGTCTGCATCACGCTATGTTGAGTCTGATCGAAGCTTTTGCCGGTGCCAGTTTTATTCTGATCGGCCTGGCGGCCCTGATGCAGGGTGAGGCCTTCCTACAACCCATGATGGATCAGCATACCCTGGGACAACTCTTTTCAGCTGGCACCCTGCCCCTGCTCTACCTCGCTGTGGGGCTGAAAGTAGGTGCGGAGCTGGCGAGTCTCTTATCTCATCTTGCCCAGACGGAGTCTGAGCTATGAGTAGCAGCATTACCCTGGAACTCATTCTCTACACCACCGCGATAGGCCTACTCATCATTGGCCTGGCCGGAGTGGCACTCTCAAGACAGATGTTCCGCATGGTACTGGCGCTGGTGATTGCCGAAGCGGGAGCAAATCTAATGCTAGTGCTCGCTGGATATCGCTGGGATGCTATCGCGCCGATCCTGACGAGTCTCAGTGATCATCCCGTCATGGTCGATCCAGTACCCCAAGCGATGGTGCTAACCGCCATTGTTATTGGTGTTGGCGTACAGGCACTGGCGGTGAGCATTCTAATCCGCATACGTCAACGTTACGCCTCACTGGATCGAACTGAGGTCGCGGAAAGGATGGATGCAGAGATCGCTGCCACTGCCGGTATCAAAAGAGATGTCAGCCAGGAAGCGCCCTTGGGAGAACGCCCTTTGCCTCCCATCCCGGCAAATGCTATAGGATCAAAGGGAGGCGGATCGTGAACAACGCCTTGGTTCTAACCATCGCCCTTCCCCTGCTTGGTGCCTTTTTACTGCCGGTTTTAATGCGAACTTCCACCGCCCTTGGGCTTTGGCTCGGTCCGCTCATCCTCAGTTATGGATGCTGGCTTTTAAGCACTCTCTGGCTAAGTGATACCAGCTTACCCATTTCACTCGCCATTGGTGGCTTTGCCCCTCCATTGGGGATTAATCTCTATGTCGACTCCCTGGCCCTGCTATTCGCCTTTGCCGTGCAACTATTAGGATTAATCTGCTGGCCTTTCAAACTCGACCAGGACACGGCGCACCGCCAGGCATTGATGCTATTGCTTATCGCCGCTGCCACCGGCCTGGCTCTCTCTGGGGATCTTTTCAACCTATATGTTTTTTATGAGCTGGTAGCGGTTGCCACCTTCGGTCTGGTCGCCGCCTCAGGTACCAGTGCAGCCTACGCGGCAACCTTCCGCTACCTGATTCTGAGCGGTATCGGATCGGTAATGGCCCTACTGGGTATTGCACTGCTTTACAGTCAGACAGGCACTTTGAATCTGGCCCATCTGGCACAGCTCGCTCCTGAAAAGTTAAACAACCCGTTGGGATTAACCGCCTTTCTACTGATGCTGATCGGCATCGGTGTTAAAGCGGAACTCTTTCCAGTCAACTCCTGGGCACCGGAAATCTACGCCACAGCTTCCAGCAAGCTCTCTGGATTCCTCGCGGGTCTGGTTTCGAAACTGGCACTCCTGATCATCCTTCGCCTCTTGATATTAATCTTTCATCAACCCGAAGCAGTACAAGTTATTCTGGTTCTCGGCATCCTCGGTGCTATCAGTGGCGAGCTGGCTGCCTGGCGGGCCAAGGATTTACGTCGCATGCTGGGTTTCTCATCCATTGGGCAACTGGGTGTAGTGTTTATCGCTCTATCGCTACCAGATGAACGCGGACTATTGGCAGTAATCGCCCTGTCACTCCACCATCTGATTGTTAAAACAGGGCTATTCATGCTCGCCGATGGCTGGGGAGGTTCATTGCAGAGACTATGCAGCATTGCCCATACATCACCACTAGGCGCTGCCCTATTCGTGCTATTCTCGCTCTCTCTGGTGGGGATGCCACCACTGCCGGGCTTTTGGGCCAAATTCACCTTAATTACTGAATTGGCCTCCCAGAATGAACCGCTCTATCTTATAGGCTTGCTGGTATTCCTACTCGCTACCGTGATTGAAACCAGCTATCTATTCCGTATTGCCGGCAGCATGTATCAGAAGCCTGCAATCGATACCGCACGCTCTGCTCCACCTCCTAAAGTCAGCGATTTTTCACTCACCGCAGCCACGCTGTTTGGCTTTGCACTGCTCGCCGCTACCTTATTCATTGCGCCTCTGGGTGACGGTCTGCAAGCCATTGCGGCAGAGACACAAAACATCGATCTCTATATCAATACGGTTTTCCCAGCAACTTCTGGAGGTCCTCTGTGATTCTCAGCCTGTTGGACGAGCTTTTACTTTTTTCAGGTGTCACACTGCTGGTTGCTCTGATACTTGGCCGTGGCCTGGCGGTCGGCTGGATGGTCACCATCCTTTATGCGGGTCAGTTACTGGTCCTGATTAAGATGGCAGCACTTGGTTATGGAGAGGACCCGATCGCCTCACAAATCAGCCTCAAGGCCCTGGGTCAGACCCTATCCTGGCGTTTTGATGCAATGAGTTGGTTTTTCGCTGTGATTACGGTTGTCTCGGCAATGCTCACCAGTTGGTTCTCCTGCGGAGAGTGGGAGCGCCGTTTTACCCAACAAGGCGGCAATGTCTGGTTATTTCATTTGGCAATGGCATTCAACATTTTCAGCATGCTGATTCTGCTGGCCAGCGGTGACCTACTCTCCCTGTTTATCGGCTGGGAGTTGGTTAGCTGGGCAGGGTTTCTATTGATGGCTATGGCCGGTGGCATCGCTACCCTGGCGGCAACCCGTTACATCACTTATGCCATTATCGGAGGCATGGCAATCTTCGGCGGCATAGCACTGGTCTACGCCGCTGCGGGTTCTCTGCAATACGAGGCGATTATTACCGCCGCCGAGGAGATGAGTGTTGGCCAGCTGTGGATGCTGCTACTGCTATTCGGCAGTGGATTTGGTATTAAGATGGGGCTGTTACCCTTCCACCTGTGGCAGCCGCCCGCCTATGCTGAAACACCAGGTCCTGGCAGCGCTTTTCTTGGCGCTATCTCATCACGCATGGGGCTATTCGCCATCTTATTAGTGCTGGTGAAGCTCTTCGGCATCATTAACATCGAAAACATGAAGATCCCATTCACCCTGATTGATGCTCGGGATCTACTGGCCTGGATCGCCATCTTCACCATCATTCTCCCAACCTATACGGCCATGAAGCAGAACGATGCGCGCTATCTGCTCGCCTGGCACGGTATTGGACAAGGCGGTTATATGCTCCTCGGTCTGGTGATGGCCAATGCTTTAGGAAGTGCTGGTGGGCTCCTGCATATTCTTAACTACGCTGCCTGCCAAGCTGCCCTGCTGCTAACTGTATTTGCCGTCCGACATCGTACCGGCACATCAGATCTGAATAAGATGGGGGGACTTGTGACACGCATGCCTCTCTCATTCCTGGTACTGCTATGCGGTATCATTGGATTGGCGGGCCTGCCACCCATGAATGGTTTTGTCTCGAAATGGCTCATCTATCGTTCTCTGCTTGATCAAGGTATGCCGTTGCTGTTTCTTGGGGCCATCATCGGCACCCTGGGCACCATCCTTTCCGTCTACAAACTGATTCACAATATGTTTCTTGGTCAGCTTCGGATCGAACATGAGAAGATTAAAGAAGCGCCCTGGAGCATGATGATGCCCATGCTATTGCTCGCTATCATCATCTTCGCCACCGGTCTGCTACCCGGCATTCCTCTGGCCTGGGTCGCCTCAGTACAACAGGTACTTGACCTACCAATCGTCGATTTCTCACTGGGTGGCATCGAAGCGAGTAGCGGCTCCCTCGATATGATTTGGGTGGTTGCTGTGTTGTTTGGCGGTTTTGGTATCGGTGCAGTTATCTTCTACTCCGCCGGTCGCAGCAAACGTGTCCACCAACTCGATAATTACGCTGGTGGCCATTTCCTCAGCGCAGATGTGCGTTACCAATATAGTGATAACTTCTATGCTGGACTGATGCATCTTATCGGTGGCTGGTACCGAGGCAGCTTTGCCTGGCTGGAAAATAGCTTTATCTCATTAGTCGAGTTTCTTTCACTTGTAATGAAAGGCATATACCGACGTGCCAATGCAGAATTTTATCTGATGAGCACGCTATTCTTTGTGATAGCCTGGGTGGTGATTTAGTTTATGGAAATTATTCTTGAACTAACCCTAATGCCTTTGGTCGCTTTCATTGTTGGCATGATGATGGTGCTGATGATGCGTCGCATCGCCGCAAAAATACAGCGCCGCATAGGCCCCCCCTTCTTCCAGCCGCTTTATGACATTATCAAGCTGCACACGAAAACCACTCAGGTTTCTCACGGTTTAATTCACGACATCGGTATCATTATGGCCATGGGGGGGTATATCGCCGCAGAGACACTTCTCCCGGTACCCGGTATGAATGGCATCGCGGATAAAGGCGGTATCATCACACTCCTCTATCTAATGATGATTCCATCCCTGGGTTTAGCTCTAGGTGTTGGCCAATGTGCCAATCCAAATGGTTCGATCGGTATTGCCCGAGCCTTAACGGCCATGCTCGCCTATGACGTTCCTATGGTGATCGTGATTTTCGGTGTCGCTTACGCAGCCGGTTCGACTAACCTGATTGATATCATCGCAGCACAACAGGCTGGAGGATTTGCAACCTGGGGAGCGGTAAAGATGCCGCTACTAGCCATCGCAGGCTTAATCGCCATGCATGCCTCATTGGGCAAGCAACCCTTTGAAATCTATATTGCCCCCGCTGAAATCGCCACCGGCCCAATGGTTGAGATGGGTGGCAAATATCTTGGTGGACTGTTTGTCATGCAATGCTTTCAGCTCTACACCACCTCTGTGCTCTATGTCAGCCTATTTCTGGGTGGTGGCACTACTTGGTTTGATTTTCTACTGAAGAGTTTTCTGGTTCTGGCAATCCCGGTCAGTATCGCCTACCTCTTCCCCCGTTACCGCACAGAAGACCTATTGCGCCTGATGTGGAAATGGCCAGTTATGCTGGCATTAATTGGTGTAGCGTTTGTTATTTAATTAATTTTGAGTTGATCTGCCTACACTACGCAAGGCTTTCTCAAATTAATCCGAACCCAGTCAAAACGCAACCTGGATAGAGCCATGAAATCGATAAATGAAATTCCGATAGTCGAACCCCGAAAAGGCAACCCACTCGCAAACGTTTTCGATGAGTTCGTGCGATTTTGCCGCTCCCGCTCACTCTTTATCCTTCACTACTGTACCGGCTGTGGCGCCATCGAATTACCACCTGCAATGACCTCACGCTTCGATATGGAGCGACTCGGAATTCAACCCATGGTCTCACCGCGCCAGGCAGATATCCTGCTGATTACAGGCTATGTCTCAATCAAAACCTTAAAGCGGGTTATCCTCACCTATGAACAGATGGGGTCCCCCAAATATGTGGTCGGAATCTGCTCCTGTACGGTTAACGGAGGTATGTATTGGCAAAGTTATGCAACAGCAAAGAAACTAGACGAATATATGCCGGTTGATCTCTATATCGCCGGTTGCATGCCACGCCCGGAAGCGGTGATTGCCGGCCTGCAAAAACTGATGGAACTCATTCACAGTGGTAAAGCAAATAGCTGGGAAAACTACTACCGAAACTACGATGACTACCTGGGTAATCAGCAGAAACTGTTTGGTGAAACTTGGCAGACACCCACCGATATCATCACCGAAGCAAAACACTACGGTTTACTTAGCGAAAGCACCCTGGGTGATCACACTCAGATATTGGAACAACATCAAAAACCCCTGGAAGCACTTAAGATGCGCCTTGGTCATAATTTAAAGGAGCCAATGGAATGAACCAGGAACTTGCCCATTGGCTGGATAACCTTCTAAATGAAATTGAAGGCATTAAAATACGTCGAAAAAACAGTCGCCGAGTACGCGTTGATCTACCTGCCGACGCCCTCCCCGCGCTGTTGGAACTGCTTCAGGGACGGGCCGGTTACATCCACCTCTCGGCGATCAGTTGCGTCGACTGGATAGACGACAATGAGTTTGAGCTGGTCTACCATATATGGTCCTACGAAAGCCACTCATTGGTTTCCGCACATATCCGCATTGCCAGGGACCCTGGCATCTATCTCTCTGTTTATGACCTCTATCAGCCCGCTGGCTTCTTTGAGCGGGACATCCATGAAATGTATGGCATCTACTTTGAAGGAAGCCCCAATATGGAGAAATTCATCCTCACCGAATGGGATGGACCGCCTCCAATGCGCAAAGAGTTCGATTCTGAAGCCTACGTTAACGAACACCTCAACTGGCAGGACTACAACCCACCCTGGTTGCAGGAACTGATCGCTGAAGGCGGTGGCATCGTAATTCCACCAGAAGAGCAGAGGTTCAGTCGAAAAAAGTAAATGATCAGATGCCCGATTTAAATATGAAAACTCATAACGAGCGAGCAAAGCGAGCATGAGACCCGAAAACTACGAAGCCCAGCGCCAGCCACCGAGTAATGAGTATGAACTTAACTTTGGCCCAAACCACCCTGGCATTGAGGGTAACTATGCCCTAAAGGTCAAGCTGCATGGCGATGTCGTACTGTCGGCCAAAGCAGATGGCGGCTACCTGCATCGTGGTTTTGAGAAATTAATGGAACAGCGGCTATGGATACAGAATATTGCCCTGGTACCCCGGATCTGCGTTCCTGACCCCTCCCCGATGGAAGTCTGCTACTCCATGGCAGTGGAAGAGTTATGCGGTTTAATCGTTCCTGAACGTGCAAAATGGCTTCGTGTAATGCAGTTGGAGCTGTCACGTATCGCAGCACATCTATTTATGTTCGGTGGCCATGCCGCTACCACCGGAATGTACACCACCATGTACTGGGGTGTGACCGACCGGGATCTACTACTCGACCTGTTTGAAGAGTTTACGGGTGGCCGGGTCTACAGTATCTACAACATACCTGGCGGTGTGCGCAAAGAGCTACCAGATGGCTTTATACAGCGCCTATCTAACACGCTGGACTACATCGAGTCCCGACTGCCAGACTATGACAACCTGTTCTTTACCAATCAAGTATTTGTTAAACGTGCCAAGGGGGTTGGCATGATGACTCAGAAGCAGGCTTTGGAATGGGGTGTCACCGGTCCCAATCTGCGCGCCACCGGACTCGCCTTCGATGTTCGTAAAAATGACCCCTATCTGGTTTATGATCAGCTCGAATTCGATATTCCTATCGAACAGAGTGGCGATGCCTGGGCACGTGCTCTGGTTAGACGCATGGAGCTAATGGAGAGTATTCGTATCCTCCGTCAGGTGGCCGAAATCCTGCCCGACATTCACGGACCGATTCGCGCCCCAATACCCAATCCACTTGCCTGGAATGTCCCTGCAGGAGAGACATACACCCGAGTTGAGTCCTCCAAAGGCGAACTCTGTTACTACGTTGTCTCCGATGGTGGCCCCAAACCCTATCGGGTGCATGTACGCGGTCCATCTTCCATGCATGCAGTACAGGTGCTGGAAAAGATGTCAGTAGGCGCTCGCATTGAAGATATTGCGCAGACAATGTTCTCACTTGATGCCTGCCCCCCTGAAGTAGATCGCTAAAACGAGCCAAGAGATTTAGCCCATGTCCAAACCGATTCAAGATTCAAAGCTCAAGACACCAAACCCTCTTGTGCCGCATAGCAGCGACGGCTCTCTGCTCCCTCCCCTGAAGGCACTCCAGTTTTTTCTCCGCAAGCCGGTCACCGAACCTCTCGAACCGCGTCTGGCATCAGTCAATTATCGAGGATTTCATCTCAACGATCATGACAAGTGTATCGGTTGCAGCTCCTGCCAAAAGGTCTGCGATAACGCCGCTATCACCATGGTCAAGGTACCTCACCTTCCTGAAGATACGATCCATGGCGTACGCAACCTACGACCAGCCATTGACTATGGCCGCTGCTGTTGGTGCGCCCTGTGCGTTGACATCTGTCCGACCAGCGCTATCTCACTATCACGAGAGTATGTACACACCTGCACCCAGGATGAGATCAGCAGCTATTTTATCCTGCCTGATGAGACAGGCATCCACGGTGTCCAGTATGGTCAGGGTTGGCAAAAGAGCATGGAATCCGATCTGCTCGATCTAAACCGACAAGCCATGACAGAACTGGAGGCTGAAAAACGGATCGATAACTTTAATGAAATCGTCGCAGGCTTCAGCGCTCAGCAGGCGATGATCGAGGCCTCCCGATGCGTACAGTGCGGCATGTGCCACGACGCCTGTCCGACCCAGATGGATGCCCCTGAATATATTCGCGCCATCTGGCAGGGCGACCTCGAAGAGGCGGTTCGCTGGATCTATCAAACTAATCCTTTCTCGCATGTCTGCGGTCGGGTCTGTACCCACCGCTGCGAAGATGCCTGTTCCATTGGGCGGCGCGGCGAACCCATCGCAATCCGCTGGTTAAAGCGCTACGCCATGGACTCGGTTGACCACGAACGAATAAAGGAGATTGCTGCCGAAGGCAAAGCGAACTACATCAGCGGTCATCGAATCGCGGTGATTGGAGCTGGTCCGGCAGGGCTTACGGCCGCTTATGACCTAGTGCGTAAAGGCCACCAAGTTACCGTTTTCGAGGCCAGAGCGCATGCCGGTGGCATGCCCCGCTATGGCATCCCCGAATACCGCTTGCCCTACGACATGCTCGACAGAGATATCGATGTCATTACCTCAATGGGGGTCAAGATTCAGACCAATACCAAGGTCGGCGTTGACATCACAATGGCGCAACTACAGAGTGATTTCGATGCCGTTGTACTATCGATCGGCTTACACCTTGGCCGCTCCACACGAATTCCTGGTTCAGACCACAGCCAAGTCCATAAAGCCGTGGATCTGCTACGCAAATCAACCGAAGGCGAACCCTTTGATATTCCCAAGCAAGCTGTTGTCATTGGTGGCGGCAATGTCGCCATGGATATTGCCCGCACCCTCGCACGTCTACAGAAACAACAGTTTGGTGAGGTTAGAATAAGCGTTACAGCACTGGAGGATAAGGCCCACTTCCTAGCCGATGCCAGCGAAGTCAAAGAGTGCCGTGAAGAGGGTATTGATATTTTCGATGCCCGAGGTCCACAGGAATGTGTTATCGAAAATGGTACACTGAAGGGGCTGCGCACCTGGAGGGTACGCGCCATATTCGATGAACAGGGACGCTTTGCGCCCTCTTACGATGAACAGGATGAACAGCTTCATGAAGGCGAGATGATCATCGAAGCGATTGGTCAGATGTCGGAAATCGACCTACTGGGTGAAGCCCTTACCGAAGAGCTTGAGTGGAACAGAGGGCGCATCCAGGTTGATGATAACGGTCACACCTCGGTAGCCTGGCTATGGGCCGCTGGCGACTGCGTCAACGGCCCAGACGTCGTCCATGCGGTAGCGGATGGTCACCGAGTGGCGACCAGTATCGAAACATGGCTTGCGCAACAGACATCGACTGCTAACTAAACTTTTTTAAACTTGACGCAGGAGTGGCATAGCATGACAGAAGGCCAAATCAGCAGCTATGAAAAACTACAATCAAAAAAGAGTCTCGCAGAGATCCTGGAGGTTGCCATGGAGTTTGAGCGCACCGCTCGTGATTTCTACCGCGACCTGATTCCCAAGGTTAGTAAACAGATTCGCTACCTGGTTGAAGAGATGGCTGAAGAGGAACAACACCACTTCAACCTCTTCAACGAACTGAAAGGACGAACTGATATTGAACAACAGATCCAGGTGATGATCGAAGTTCCAGCCTGCGACAAACGTTTTTCAGACGCCATACTCACCCCTGAGCTGGGAGAGAAACCAGATGATCAAGCTGTTTTACAATACGCACTGGGGCGAGAACACGCCGCCATGGAGCAATATCGAACCCTTGCCGAAAGCACCTCTGATGGCCCGATCAAAGAGCTATTTCAGTTCCTAACCAATGAAGAAACACTACACAAAAACCAGTTGGAAAAACTCTACTACGAAATCGTGCATAGTGGTGGAGTTTGACAATACCATTGAGACGTAGAATCGTAGGTCTGAGACACGATCTAATCTATTGCGTGATTCACCCAACAGGTGACCATGACCATCGAAGCTATTTTTTCAAAATCAGAAACCTGCTATTAGAAGGGAGCAGTCAACTGATTTTTTAGGTTTAACTCTAGCCCCTAACAAGTCAAAGCACCCGGACGCAGCATAGCTGCGACGGTGTTTGGCGTTAGCAGCCAAAAGAAAGCTATGGACGCAATTGAAATACTGAATGAAAAGCTCACTGGGAATTTTTATTCTCGGTTCAGTGTTGGCGATACATTTGACTTATACTTTGATCAGTTTTGGCTCATTACGCAGAAAGTTATTGCATCCGATGAAAAACAACTGAATGACTTGCTTTTTGTCAAGTATTCACCAGCTAATGAAGCTATGGATAAAGAAGATATAGCCAAGAGCGTGATTATCAGTAGCACTCTAAGGAAAAATATTACTGGTGTGTCACTGGGTTCCGACTCAACGCTAGAATTAATTTTTGAAAATGGTGTAACTCTACAATTTCCCACAAACACCGAAATAGTAGATTGGCATTGGGCAATAAATAAAGAAGGAAGTGATCCATATTTAGATTGTATTATTGGTTGTTTTAACCCCGGTGAGGTTCAGGTTGGCACTCCATGAAATGTAAAGGAGGTCAAGTCTGTACTTACAGTATTTCACTCAAGTTTCGGAGTTCAAATTCAGAAAAATATCACGCATAACATATTGAATGACAAAGCAAGCGAACTTTGCGCATGGTAAAATGTTTACATTCAAAAACAAACAATAAAACCGCAGCGTTTCTAAAAGGAGTCACTCTGCCATATATTGATTGGCCTAAGTTATTAGCTGGATACTATTACCCTTTGGGCTCGCTAGGCTACAGCTTGAATGGCATGACGGTTAAAAGGGAAATAGTTCCAAATAATAGACAAACTAAAAAAGAACGTCCCCTCTCCCTCCGGAGGGTGTTGCAAAAGTCGTAGGGTGGGGTTCTATCCAACCATTTAAGGAATGAAATGTAGGATGTGGTGAGGCACGAACCGCATCATTGATGTTCGTGAGCCATCGCACTATTGATGCGGTTCGCACCGCTCACCGCATCCTACGCAATCACGAATTTTATCGCGACTTCAAAAAGAGTGACCTATCGGTTTAAAAATACCATGGAATATCTCACTCAAATATTG
>JARRQF010000071.1:0-16148 GCA_037382065.1 Candidatus Thiodiazotropha sp.
CGCTGTCCAACTGATCTTTTTAGGTTGAAAAGGGCGAGCCATTCCCTGCGCATTGCGCCTTGTCTCCTGGCCTGAGCAGGCTTCTATCATCGTCAATTTGTATGAAGCACCACACTAGGCTTTCACGGTTTCCAAGCTTGCACCACCCACTGACGCGACACAATAACTGGGTGATCAGAAGGGGTTTCCCCAGCGCTTTTCACTGAACGCTGGCTAGAACTTCTTTTGAGCAATAGATTCTTCTAAGGAGGCTTGGCAGTCTGCGGATTGATACTCCTCAGGCCGCCATGGTAGTACCGCAAATATTAAATTTATGGTTCAATACACTGTTCTTCAATAGGCTCAGCGTGCAATTTGCCGATGAGTCTGCTCTGGTGCAGGATCTTGGGTTCTGTCTGATGCAAAGCAACTGTTGAGTGAGAGATGTTTTCATGATGTCGACAATGGCTGATCGCGATGGTGTTATCTGGCTGGATGGTGAAATGGTTCCCTGGCGTGAAGCTAAGACTCACGTACTAACCCATACCCTGCACTATGGCATGGGTGTATTTGAAGGGCTGCGTGCCTACCATGCTGAGCAGGGCACCGCGATTTTTCGCCTGCAAGAGCATACTGACCGCCTGTTCCGCTCAGCGCATATTTTGGATATGCCGATGCCTTTTGATCGGGAGACCCTCAATCAGGCACAACTGGCCGTAGTACGCGAAAATAATCTCGATTCCGCCTACATCCGCCCGATGTGTTTTTACGGCTCTGAAGGTATGGGGCTACGGGCCGATAACCTCAAAGTCCACTGCATGGCGGCGGCCTGGGAGTGGGGGGCCTATCTGGGTGCAGAGAACATGGAAAAAGGGATTCGCATTCGTGTCTCCTCTTTCACTCGACACCACGTTAATATCACCATGTGCCGGGCCAAGGCCAACGGTAACTACATGAACTCCATGATGGCGCTGCAGGAAGCACTTCGTGATGGTTATGATGAAGCTCTGCTGCTGGATACTGGAGGGTATGTCATGGAGGGGTCTGGCGAAAACATATTTATTGTCCGGGATGGTGTGATCTATACCCCTGACCTTACTTCGGCACTCGATGGCATAACCCGCAAGACGGTTATCGAGCTTGCCAAAGAGCAGGGCTACAAAGTTATAGAGAAACGCATAACCCGTGATGAGGTCTATATCGCCGATGAGGCGTTTTTTACCGGCTCTGCAGCTGAGGTGACCCCGATTCGGGAAGTCGACAATCGGAGCATCGGCCAGGGAGGCCGTGGACCGATTACCAAACAGTTGCAAAAGTGCTATTTCGATCTGGTGCATGGACGCCTTGCGTCCCACCCGGAATGGCTGGCGTATGTCTGATTAGGAGAATCGAAAATGACCCAGGCAGAGACCCAATCCACCCAACAAGAAACCCACAAGATCACCCGTAATGACCTGCCACTCTGCTGCCCCCGGCCTGGAGAGGCCCTGGCTGGTTTACATCCTCGTGTCTACCTGCCCATAGAAAAGAGCGGTACAGCGGTCTGCCCCTATTGCGGGACGCGCTATCAGTTGAGTGATTAGCTGTTCCATTTTGTGATTTTGTCTTGTTTAGCCGGTCCTTAGACCGGTAGATATGATGACCGGTAACTCCGGCAATAACCTTTGGTCGGATTGATATGCCGAAATTTAACACCCTGACTTGGATCGTTATTCTGATAGGAGAGATCACCTATGGCTTGATGGTCTACGCGATAACTCGTGGCTACTATGAGCAGAGACCCGTTGTCGCTCTGTCTGCCTCAGAAGATGGCACACAGGTATCTCCACTCCCTGCATCTAACCCACTAGGGGATACTCTGTTACAAAATTCGGGACCTATGCCCACCGCTGAGGATCTGACGACAGATGATCCAGCACTGATCGCTCAGTTGGCCGATAACTATTTTACGCAGAAGGAGTATGAGGAGGCGATCAAGCTTTACGAGCGCGTCTTGAAGATCAACCCGAATGATGTCGAATCATATAACGACCTTGGATTGGCCCTTTTCTATACCGCACAACCAGAGCGGGCAGTTGATATCTTACAAACCGGTATTCAGAAAGATCCTGAATTTCAACGAATTCGACTTACGCTTGGTTTTGTGCAGTCCCAAACCGGTGATAAGGAGAGTGCGGCGGCCGCCTTGAGTAAGGCCATTGCGCTGGGGCCTGATAATGGTGTGGGTAAAGAAGCGAAACGGATGCTTGAAGCATTGTGAGAAGTCTCGTTTCACTCACACTCACAGCCTTGGAATTTGCCTGCAAATGAACGATCAGCAAACGACCGCTCCTCATGTCTGCCTTTTTATCCTTAAGTTTGGTGATGGTGGTGTGGAGCGCATGATGGTTAATATTGCCCGAGGATTGGCATTGATTGGGGCGAGTGTCGATTTTATCGTCAAAGATACAAATGCTCCCTATTTGCATCTTTTACCCAAACAGGTTCGCGTCATCACCTTTCCAGTTTCCAAACAGAGCGCTTCGCTGCCGATGTTGCTTGACTACCTGCAACAGAATGATCCTGATATCGTGCTTTCGGCCAAGATTCTCGATGACCAAATTGCACTCCAGGCAAAAAAACGCCACACCGGCAAGACCCGTTTCTATCTGCGACCCGGCACTGCAGTAATCTCCAGAATGGAGGCTAGGGGGACAGGGTTTATTCGGCGTTGGCTAAAGAGTCGAAAGTTGGTGGGCCTGTTTAATCAGGCAGACGGCATCGTTGCTGTATCCCAAGGGGTGGCGAATGAGGTCAGTCAGCTGAGTGGACTTACCATGGATAGGATTAATGTGATCAAGAATCCCTCCATTACACCAGAACTCTATGAGGATGCTCAGGCTGTCACTTCAGATCCCTGGCTGAAAGCGGGGCAAGTGCCACTGATTCTGGGCATCGGAGGGCTGCGAAGGCAGAAGGACTATCCTACCCTGATGCGTGCCTTTGCTTTGGTGAGACAGCCTCGGTCAGCACCGATTGTCCCTCGGGACCCTTTGAAATTACCCAGGGGGGAGCAGTGGCACCTCTGGTGCCAGTAGGGGATGTGGAGGCTCTGGCTAAAGCGATGTTACAGACTCTTAGAGAACCTCCCGAGCCGGAAAAGCTGAAGTTGGCTGTTAGTGAGTACACACTTGAACGAAGCGCCAGAAGTTATCTGGACGCGTTTGGATTAACCCTACCCACGACGACCCATGGCTGACCCACAGCGCATTGCCTGCTTTTTCGCGACCTCGGGCCATAGTGGTGTCGATCGAGTCATTCAGAATCTATTGCCGGGTCTCGCGGCTGCAGGCTATCGGGTTGATCTGCTTAAGATTCAAAATCACGGCCCTCACATACCACGCCCTTTGCCAGAAAACCTTCGCCTGATAAAGTTTCAGGCAAAGCATGTCTATTCTGCGCTACCAGAGCTAATGGGATACCTAAAAAAATATCGTCCTGCTGTTTTGTTTAGCGATAAAGACCGGGTCAATCGAACTGCACTTCTTGCCAATTTTCTGACTGGGAGGCGGGCACGCGTCGCACTACGCAGTGGCACCACGGTGAGTCTCAATCTGGCGAGTCGCAGCCGCTTTGATCGATTTGTACAGCGTAACTCAATGCGTTATCTCTATGGACGCGCTGATGCTGTTTTAATGCCCTCCCAAGGCGCTGCCGATGATTTTGCCAGTTATATCGGACTCGATAGGGCGCGCATCTCAGTCGTGCCCAGTCCGATTGTCACCCCGAAATTTCACGAACTCTTGAATCAACCCCTCGACCACCCCTGGTTTCAGCCGGGTGAACCCAAGGTGATACTGGGAGTGGGAGAGCTTTGTCGACGTAAGGATTTCACCACACTGATTCAAGCTTTTGCATGTGTCGCGCAAGATTATGATTGTCGTCTGCTGATTCTTGGTGAAGGGCGAGCCAGAGAGCGCCTGGAGGCAGAGATACGTCAACTGCATCTTAAGGATAAGGTTGCAATGCCGGGCTTCGTCGACAACCCCTATCCGTTTATGAAGCAGGCCGAACTGTTTGTACTCTCCTCTTTGTGGGAAGGGATGGCGGTCGTGTTAGTCGAGGCGTTAGCCGCAGGGAGACCCGTCGTATCCACCCACTGCCTTGGTGGCTCGGAAGAGCTATTGGGTGGGCTCCCCGGTGAACCCCTGGCCAAGCCGGGTGATGTGGCGGGATTGGCTGAGGCTATGGCAAGGCAATTGGATAATCCTTTGCCCGCAGATCAACTCAAAGCAGCAGCAGCCCCCTTCACCCTGGAAAATAGTGTAACCAGTTACCTGAGTGCTATGGGGTTGCCGCCACTCCCTGCCGAATAATTTTATGATCACTAAGCAGGCTTGCGCTTCTTGCAAGGCTGTTTTATGCAAAAACATGGCTTACCGCTCTATCAGACAACCATCCCTGGTGTTTTTAAACCTTTTTGAATACGCTATAAAATTCGTGATTGCGTAGGATGCGGTGAGCGGTGCGAACCGCATCAATAGTGCGGAGGTTCACGAACATCCATGATGCGGTTCGTGCCTCACCACATCCTACATAATAGGCTCATACCGCACGTTATGAGTTATTCGTGGTAAATAGATTGGCCAGGCTAAGCTAAGCACACTGGATAAAGTGCGTTGTGCTGATGCGCCTGTTTTTGCCGCGTCGCCAGCAGGATCTTCTGCTGGAAAAAAGGAATGCCTATAACGGATCGAACTGATATCCCAATGCCTCAATATCGCGTTTAAAGTGTTCAGAGACCAGCTCAGCCAGTTCATCTGAGTAGTAGCTGCGATAATCTTTTTGACGGTCCGAGGCTTTGCGCTTGTGAGGCAGTGTGATGCCTTTAACTTTGATTTGTTGGGTAATCTGTTTGAAATCATCGGCCAGGTTTTCGTAGTGTCCAATGAAGTCGACCAGAATATTGCCGTGTAGATCGATAAGGTAGTCGAGCTGTGACTGAATCGAAGTATCCACATGATATTGATAGGGTCTTTCGGGGTCCAGCTTCCAGCGGATAAAGTGATCGAAATCGTTGATGTGCTCAATCAGGTGGGGGCGCTCTCGATGTATGTGGTGGAAGGAGCTGACTTGCAGATCCCAGGGATTGCGTACAATGGCAAATTTAAATAGGTTATTGAAGAAGGTTTCCGGCAGGAGCTCTTTGGCAGCGACGATGCGGGAGTGACGGGGGAATTTTGTGCCAATGCGATGACCACTGAGATGGCTGAAACGAGAGCAGAGAAACATCGGATAGTACCAGGGATCTCGCCAGCGTAGAGATTGCAGGGCAGAGCGGACACTGGTGCCGCCAGTCTTGGCGATATGGACAAACAGGAAGTTATGTTTTATGGATAGCAGCATGGTTTTAGCTAATAACTTTCAAGTATTCGGCAGCGCTTGATTCGGCATGATATTCCTGTACCGCAGCACGCAATTGTTCAGGGTCATTCGCTTGCTCAAGGGTTGCGAGTATCGCTTTGGCAAGTGCTTCTGAATCGCCCACAGGGACCAGAGGGGCGATGCGTCCCTGATCGAGTATTTCATTCGGGCCGCTGGGACAGTCGGTCGAGACGACTGAAGTGCCCAGCGCCATGGCTTCAGTCAAAACGTTGGGTGACCCTTCCCAGCGGGATGAGAGAACAAACAGGCTCGCATGGCGCATGTAAACATAGGGGTTTGAGGTAAAGCCAGGGAGTGCTAGTTGTTCCTGAATTCCCAGCTTTTTGGCCTCCTCCAACAATGCCTCTCGCTGGCGCCCGTCACCCAGAATAATCAGCCGACAAGGGCGATCGGCATGGACCTTAGCAAAGGCTTGTACCAGGGTCATGAAATCTTTTTGCTGGGTGAGTCGCCCAACACCCAATATCACAGGAACCTCTGCATCACTCAGCCAGGGATGGGGTGGTGGAGCCTCAGCCGCCTGAATAAGACGGGAAGTGATGACGGGATTACGCACCACAGTGACTCGGGTGGGATCGACTCCAGAGACCGCCAAGGTGTCCTGCCTAACCCCTTCCGAGACAGCAATAATCTGATCGATATAGGGATAGAGCAGTCGAATTGGTAAGCGTCGCAGACGCATCCGCCAGACTGACTTATGCGCTAGAGCCGTCGTTAGGTTGGTGCCCAGACGCATCAGAAGACGTGTACTACTTGCCCCAGCCAAAGCCCTGGCCAGCACGGCCATGCGTCCAGCCCTGTCTTTGGCCGCAAGCAGACAGGGGGGCTGAGTTCGTCTCAGATAGCGACTAAGGGGTAACAGGCTGGTGGCGGTATGGCGGCTGCCCAGATCGATCCGCCTCACTTCCGGGTGAAGTTCCTCCAGGTGCTTACTACGGGTCTTGATCAGTAGTAGATCGACGCGCACACCACGTTCGGCAATGGCATTAACCAGATTCAGCACCATACGCTCGACTCCGCCTTCACCTGAAAATGAGGCAAGCACAGCTAACTCTGGTTTGTGGTCTTCAAAATGACTCATTTTTTATTCGGCATTTTCTCATATTCCGGCAGGCTGTGAGGCTCCTCGTACCAGTCAGCATGAGAGCCTGTGAATATGTTTTGTACCGGCCGGATGCCTGGGTCTTCGTCCAATGTGCCAGCTGGGATGATAACAGCTTTACCACTTTGTGATAGCCAGGGCAGGGATGAGCCGCAGTTTTTGCAAAAGCAGGTGGCAAAGTGCTTTGCCTCGGCGAGTTCATATCTGCCGACCAGCTGTTCGCCAGTCAACCAGCGAAAGTCACTTGGTGTGACCAAAAGGTTGGCGGCAAAAGCGCTGCCGGTGAATTTACGGCAGCGAGAACAGTGACAATATTGAAATATGCCGAGATTGCCTTTGATTTCATAACTTACCTGGCCACATAGGCAGCTTCCCTTGGTAACTGATTCAGTTTGGCTCATAGTTCACCCTAGTTGTGGTTTGGTTTGTTCTGAGTAAGATTTCCTTCATGACGAGTGATGCATCTCGTTAGTTAAACCTAAAAATCAGTTGGACTGCGTGCCGGGCACCTTCTGGAAGGCGCTTAGATCGCGTCCCCTAAGGACTGACATGGATTCGCCCCTCGTCGGCTCCAGCTTCGATTAGGGCGGATGCAGCGCTCTGGCTGATCGATTACTCTCTGGCGGTGATCGTCAATCACCTGGTCTAATTGAGCCTTTTGGGTCATCGGTTGCAAGGTGTGCACTTCAAAATAGTGTTTGATGCCAAGCTGAGACTCAGCTCAGGGTGGTTGGTTTTCGGCATCGAAGATAAATCATAAATATCAACGCTTAACCCTAAAAAAATCAGTTGACCGCTCCATTTTAATAACAGGTATCTGATTTTGAAGAAAATAGCTTTGATGGTTATGGCCAACTACTGGGTGAATCACGCTACAACGTGAATGGCACGCTTGTGGCGGCACATGGCGGCGTTGCAACTCCTTGGAATAGCGGGCTATTCCGCGTCGTGCATGGATGCACAAGTGTCGCCGGCACATAGATGTGCAGGAGCGACCCTTGCCCTGCACCACCACAAACGCACCCTTCACGCTGCCCAACTGATCTTTTTAGGTTAACACTAACATAATCGTCATGCTGCTTGTACTATATGTGCAATCGACTGCTTGCATTTTTCTCATACTGATTATGTTGCTCTACACTTTAACTTCAGGACTGCTGTGAAAGCCCCTGATTGTGACAATCCATCCATTCTGATCGTACGGCTCAGTGCGATTGGTGACATCGTCTTTGCCTCCCCCCTGATCCATGCGTTGCGCCAGCGCTACCCAGCGGCACACATCAGTTGGCTGGTGCAACCGGAGTCGAAAGCGCTGCTTGAGCACCACCCAGAACTGGATGACGTGATCGTCTGGCCCAGAGCAAACTGGGAGAATTTGTGGCGACATCGTCAATGGCTCAAACTCTGGCGCGCCATTGTCGACTTCCGTCGCACATTACAGGAGCAGCGTTTCGATCTGGCATTGGATGTTCAGGGGCTGATGAAAAGCGGCTTTCTGACTTGGCTCTGCGGGGCCAAACAACGGATTGGTCTGGGGTCGAGAGAGGGTAGTCAATGGTTAATGAGTGAAACGGTAGAGAAGGGGGGCGAACCGCACCGCATTGGTTCCGAATATCTCTATTTCGCCGAGCAGATCGGCTTGCCAGTCGCACCGTTCGAGATGCAGGTCGGCTTGTCCGGCGAAGACCTCGCCTATGCCGACAGCATGGTTAGGTCTCAGGGTCTTGAAGAGGGCTTTTTGGTGATCTGCCCCTTTACCACCCGGCCGCAGAAACACTGGTTCAATCCATCATGGAATCAACTGATCGCCTCAGTTACCCAGCATTGGGGCCTACCCGTAGTTATGTTGGGAGGGCCAGGTGATCAACTATCGGCCAAAGAGATTGGTGCCGCTCAGCCATGCCGATTGATTAATCTGGTCGGTGAGACCTCATTGCGCCAGGCAGCGGCGTTGATCGCCAGGGCAGCATTAGTGGTGGGGGTCGATACCGGCCTGACCCACATCGGCATTGCCATGAATCGACCGACCCTCTGCCTGTTCGGCTCGACCCGGCCCTATCTGGAGACCACCCATGAGAATGCTCAGGTGATCTATCATCCACGAAACTGCTCACCCTGCAGGCGCAACCCCACCTGCCAGGGTTCATTTGACTGCATGGCAGATATCGGCGTGGACGAGATTATCGATAGAGCCACCCAGTTACCTGGATTCAGGGGGAATAAGTGATGAACCTAGATTCCAAAGTAGACCTGAAAGTCATGCATGTGGAGACCGGTCGTCATCTCTACGGTGGCGCAAAACAGGTTACTTATCTGTTATCCGGGTTACAACAAAAGGGGGTTGAGTCGATTTTGGTCTGTCCCATTGGTAGTGCCATCAGTGAGGCGGTTCGCGAATCGGTGGCTGCGGTCTACGAAATACCGATGCGCGGCGATCTTGATTTGGGGTTTATCTGGCGTTTAAGAAAGATCATCCGCGAAGTACAACCCGATCTGCTACATCTGCACAGTCGTCGGGGAGCCGATATTCTGGGTGGATTGGCGGGGAGACTCTGCGGAGTTAAAACCATTCTTTCCCGACGTGTTGATAATCCAGAGTCACCATTTGTTGTGAAGTGGAAATATCGACTCTATGACCGGGTGATTGCGATCTCCCAAGGTATTGCTGATGTGTTGCTGGAGGAGGGGGTGCCTCAGAAAAAGCTGGTTTGTGTGCGCAGCGCAGTGAATGTAGAAGCCTATCAACAGGCGTGTGACCATACCTGGTTCCAAGAGCAATTCGATCTACCCCAAAACCCTCTGGTGATGGCGACTGTGGCGCAACTGATACCGCGCAAGGGGCATCGCTATCTACTCCAGGCCATGCCGGCGTTGATCAAGAGCTTTCCAAACCTGCGCTGGCTGATCTTTGGCAAGGGTCCATTGTGCGAGGAGCTAGAGGCGCAGATCACCGAAGCGAGACTTCAACCCTATGTGCAGATGGCTGGGTTTCGCGATGATCTACCGGCGATATACCCCTGCCTTAATCTGCTGGTGCATCCGGCCCTAATGGAAGGTTTGGGTATTGCACTGCTACAGGCAGCCAGTGCCGGCCTGCCGATTGTGGCTGTGGACGCCGGTGGCATGCCCGAAGTAGTGGAAGATGGCGTGAATGGCCGACTGGTGCCAGGAGGTAGTGTCAAGGCATTGCAAGGCGCTGTCTACCAACTTCTGGCGAATGAGGCGTTACGCCAACAGATGGGCGAGGCGGGAAGAGAGCGCATGCGCCGCAGCTTCTCCGTGGCGCAGATGGTGGAAGGTAATTATCGAGTCTACCAGCAACTAGCCAAAGACTTCGATAGCAGGTTTTGATCAACCCTTGCTACAGGTGAAGTCGAAAGCTTTTCTCAATACGCTGAGCGTCCGCTGTGGAAACCCCGGCTTGTTTGGCATACCTGCGCCAGTTTATTACCGAAGCGACCACCTCACGAAGAAGCGTTGTGGATTGGGCCTTTTTCAAACCGGCAGATAGGGCAAAGGCGATCAGGTCTTCATGCTGAAAGTCATTACGCTTGCCATTCAGACTCATCTGGTGCCGACTGGTCCAGGCACCACTTGGGTTATAGGAGTAGGCGACATCAAAAGCGGGAGAGAGACGCCACTCACCCTGCCTATTCATCAGAAAAGCGATGTTCTTCACATGATCATCGTGATTCCGTGCAACGATGTTAAAGAAGGCGCGACGAACCTGCTGCTCAATATCCTCCCTAGGCAGAGCGAGTCGTTGAATTGTCTGAATAGCCTGCTCATATGCGTTGCTGCCAGCCTGGTTAAAATCGTAGTGACAGATCGCGCCGAGGGATTGCATGTGTCGCTTCCCGCCCTTGTCCGTGCGGTCAAAGCGTTTCGTCATGAAGTGAGCGCGACCTCCCTCTTCATGGAGACGACACGCCTCCATGGTGATCCCCGCATCACCCGCCATCAAAGAGTAGGCATACTCGATGCGCCCAAACCCCAAAGGATCGGCCAGCTCCTTATCTCTATTGCCGCTAACCCCATCGAACTTCATCAGCCAGTGTTCAAAGCCCTCCTTGATTGGTGCTTGGCCAGAACGAAACTCACCGGTGTGAGGATTCCAGGCAAGGATAGCTTTTGCCCTGGCACCGCCAGCCGAGGTACCCACCCGTAAAATATCTTCGATAGCACGCTGGTCATTCTGCCCGGCAAATTTACCCTCCAGGCTGATGCGTTCATCGAGTACCCGGTTGGCAAGATCGACCAAAGCCTCGATCTCTATCTTATGGGATTGTGTTGGCAGCCCCTTAATGGAGGGTTTAAACTCCAGTGCCCCCATGCCGCGAGAGCCGGTATAGCAGAGCCGTTCCACCGGATTTAGACTACCCGGTGAGCGCCCCTGGGTAGCCAGCCAGGCATCGATAAGCTGATTGCCGAAAGTGTCGGGCAGAGAGTCAGCCAGCAACCCCGGTAGGCCATAAAAACTCTCACGCGAAAGCGAGGGAAACTGATAAGGGGAATTCTGAAGCGGCATGGTCAATGGCGCTACCTGAATATTCGATCCAACAAATTCTGGGGCATACTGAAATACCCCCAACTCAGCTTCATCGAGCCAGGTAACCGCACCAATCTCACGTCCCCAAAGCACCACGCTAGCAGTGGTACTCATGACTCATGCTCCTCATCACCCCAAGACCAGGGCTCTACCGTTTTACGTTTACTACTGGCACGTTGCCGATGCTGACCCTCATGACGAGCCAGCTCCACAGGGCGCACGTTAGGGTCAGGAAGAAGAGCAGCCAAATGATCTGCCAGGCCCAATGCCTTGATCACCCGAATAAAAGAGTCGAGAGAGACAGACTGCCCATCAGCAATACGAGTCATCGTACTGCGTGAAACACCCGCCTGTTTAGCAAGTGCTGCCTGACTGATGTTATTACTGAGGCGAATCTCTTCCAGGCGGCGGCACAAAAAAGCCGCAATAACCGAACTGGATTGAGTAGAAAAATCTTTTTTATGATTCATAAGTGAAGCATTAATGTAAATATAAGTTATTTATGCTTCAAATTATAGGCATTAAAACATGATTGTCTAGTAATAATGGACCCGTTTTACCTCCCAACCTAAAAATCAACTAATCATTTTAGGTTGAGCGATCCGCAAAATGGCATTTCTTATAGGAGGCGAATCACGAGTGGCAGAGGGGCTGAATAGGGTGCGAATAAAACCCTATATCATAGCCACACGGAACATCTGTACAAGATCCATAATTGGGCACTCTTCCCATCCTGATGTAGGCATTACTACGCAGAGTGATGGAATGATGAAAATCAGGCTTGCTGAGGTTTGGGAGTAATCAAGAATTCCTAACAAAATCATGTAGATTAATCTATTGATATAAGGCAGTCGGCCTGTTACTTTATGTTGAATATTCAAAAAATATTTTAGGAAAAAATGGACTGGAATGAAAAAATAGATTTAATAAAAAAAGAATATTCCGATAAAGAATTTTCTGTACCGATGGTAAACCGGAAAGATATTTTACGAAAATTTGAAACAAAATTCTTAACGAAGCCAAAGGATTGCTTCCATTTAAATAACTATAGAGGGCCATTTTTAGATTGGTGGAAAAACCATAACGGATTATTTTATAAGTCAATAAATAGAAATATTTATGATTTATTAGAAAATATATTAAATAAAAATGACAGTTATTGGATTGGGTGTGAATTTGGAGATGGAGATGTATTTATATACAAATCTAAACTGCATGCTATACAGCGATTGATATCAATTGGTTTAACCTGGTGCAGAATTTTCCATATATGCAGTTTAAAATTTGAATATAGTCTCAGCGTCAGAATAACAGAAAGTTATTTAGAGATAAAAGCTAAGGGAGTTATGTGTAAATAATGAAACAACCAAAGCTTCATACTGAAAGATTATTACTTAGACCGCTAACCATAGATGATGGCGTTCGAATAAGAGCATTGGCCGGTAACTGGGCTGTTGCTAAAACAACATTATCTATTCCTCATCCGTATGAAGAAGGTATGGCCGAAAAGTGGATATCTGATCTTGAGGATAAGTGGAAAGAGAAGGCTGGGGTATCTTTTGGTGTTGAGCTTAAGAAAACGAATGAAATTATAGGGGTTGTTAGTCTTGTTTCAATCAGTCATAACAGTGCTGAAATAGGATATTGGATTGGTGAACAGTATTGGGGTAATGGATACTGCACCGAGGCATCAAAATCTCTGATTCAGTTTGCTTTGAAGCAGCTTCATATAACATTTTTTAAAGCAGAGCATCTTACTGAGAATCCTGCATCTGGAAAAGTTATGGTAAAACTTGGATTAAAGCATTTACTTAGTGTGGAGCGTTTAGATAGAACAGGAAAACCTGCGCAGGTAGAAACATATGCTATAGACTTCACATAATAAATATTACAGGGAACAAGCTGCTGGAATGCAAGCAATTAAAGTTAATGAACACATATCCAAATGGGACTAGCTAAAGGATAAGTAGTAAAGTGAAAAGAGTTGTGATCATTGGAACTAGTTGTAGCGGAAAATCTCATTTAGGAAGAATCTTGGCTAGAAAGTATCAGGTTCCACATGTTGAGCTTGATGACTTATATTGGCTTCCAGGCTGGCAAGAACGACCAGAAAAAGAGTTTATTTCATTTCGGTTTAACCTAAAAAAATTAGTTGACCGCTCCATTCTAATAACAGGTTTCTGATTTTAAAGAAAATAGCTTCGATGGTTATGGTCACCTACTGGGTAAGGGCAATTGCACCACATTAGATCCCTCTCACCCCGGCCCTCTCCCCTTGGAGGGGGTCGCAAAAGTCGTAGGGTGGGTCTCTGCCCCACTATTAAGGAATGAAATGTAGGATGTGGTGAGGTACGAACCGCATCATTGATATTCGATGAGCCATCGCACTATTGATGCGGTTCGCACCGCTCACCGCATCCTACGCAATCACGAATTTTATAGCGACTTTAAAAAGAGTTACCTATCGGTTTAAAAACAGCATGGAATATCTCACTCAAATATTGACACATAATCGAAAATCATGATGCGGTTTGCACCTCACCACATCCTACGGCTTTTGCGAATATTCGCGGCATGCTTTTACAACACCCTCCTCCCGGGAGAAGGACAGGAAGAGGGGATAGAAAACCAATTAGACATACTGAATATCTTTCCCAACCGAGCAGAGTAACTAACGGATCAACGGCGATGATAAAACTACGAAATTTCAAAATCGGTGATGAAGATTCTCTTTGGGAAGTTTTTTATACATCCGTTCATATGGTTTGTTCGAATAATTATACAGAAGAACAAATTAACGCTTGGGCTCCAAAAGACCTGGAGCCTAGAGTATGGATTTCCAAAATTCGTAGTTTAAAACCCTTTGTTGCCATTACAAATAGTAAAATTATCGGTTATTCAGATGTACAAGATGATGGATTAATTGACCATTTTTTTGTTCATGGAGAGTTCCAGAATAGAGGTGTTGGTACTTCATTGATGTCAGAAATATTTAATAGAGGGGCTAGGAAGAAAATTTTATATTCTGAGGTTAGCCATACTGCGAAACCATTTTTTCAAAAGCATGGGTTTAAAGTTGTAAAAGAACAGACCGTTAACATACGAGATGTGCAATTATCCAACAATCTAATGGAGTGCAGAAATCATCACACAAAGTGTTCAAATTGACGCAGTGATAGTAGAAAGTGACTCAGGAGAGGATACCGCTTCGGGTATATTATGTTATTAAACCTAAAAAAATCAGAAGCTGGCCTGAGAGATCAGCTGGATTGGATAAACAATTTTTTCTGAGGACCTCATATTAGGATGATTACTTTATCTCAATATTATGGAAAGACACTCATAAGCTATATACGATCACTTGTTCTGGCCTTTATAGCCTTCTATTTTCTGTTATACCCCGCTACACGACTCATTCAAGATTTGCAGGACCCAGCCTTAAAGAACGGTCAAATACCACAATTTACCTATCGCTGGCATAGAAATATATCTGATGGTTTTGCCTCTTGGGCAATGGATCGAGTTGAATCCCGTAAAGCCTCCAAAGTAGCATTTCTTGATATCTCAGGTACAGAGTGGCCAATGTTTAGTGCCGTATTTTACCTTTGGGCAACCGAGGTGTTACAGAATAACTGGCAAAAAAATCAATCAAACAGTGAGTTAATGCCGAAAAAATATGCTGAAGAATCAATTAAGGCAGCAATCAAATTAATCATCGATCCAGATAATGCATCCTGGGTAGTTGAGCATTGGGGTAAAAATTATCTGCATCAGGAAAACCTATTCTACAGAATGCTGCTGATAGCGGGCTTAACAAGTTATCAAAACATTACTGCAGATAATCAGTATGAGGCGCTACTGCGAGATCAGGTGACAAACTTATCTGCTGAGATAGCAGCATCACCTTACGGTTTAGTGGATGATTATCCTGGCCAGTGTTATCCCGTTGACATGGTTCTAGCCATTGCAGTCATCAAGCGTGCCGATGAGTTACTAGGGAGTGATCATACGCTGTTTGTACAGCGATCACTGCGAGCCTTTCAAGGTGGTCGACTGGATGTTAAAACAGGTCTTCCGTCTTACAGTGCAAATTCCAGAACCGGGATGGGTTATGGAGACGCCAGGGGGATTGGTTTGTCATTAATGCTAATCTGGGCCCCTGAATTATGGCCGGAAGTTTCTCAACAATGGTATGAACAATATACAAAACAATTCTGGAATGAGGGATTTATCATTTCTGGGTTTTATGAATTTTCAAAAAAGATACCAGTGGAAGCGCTCTTTTTTGAAATTGATGCTGGCCCTGTTGTAGGCGGATATGGAACGGCAGCAAGCGGGTTTGGTTTGGCTGCAGCAAGGGTTAATAATAAAGTAGAACAGGCATATCCGCTGGCAACGGAAGCGCTAGTAGCCTCCTGGCCTATACCCAATGGCACATTATTAATACCAAAATTATTATCCAATTTTACTGAGGCTCCATATTTAGGTGAAACAGCGTTATTGTTCGTTATGACCAGAGAAAAGGTTTTTAATAATAGCCAAAATAGAAATATCAGTTTGCCATATTTTGTCTATCTCTTTTTACTATTCTATGTTTTATCGGGTATGGCATGCTTAGTTACTTCGATAAGGATTATAATAAAATTACATAGAGCTTCTGAATGGCGCCTACGCTGACCTTGGTGCTGGCACGGATCGACAGCCCGGCCAGGGCAATAGCACTACAAAGGACTCGTTTTCGTGCATAATAGAAATAAATTGCCACAAAAATGTTGCAAAGCATTTCGTTTTGGTTGAGAAGTTCAGCGGTTATTGGATCCCCCTCACCCCAGCCCTCTCCCGCAAGGGAGGGTGTTGTAAAAGCATGCCGCAAATATTCGCAAAAGTCGTAGGCTGTGGTGAGGTACAAACTGCATTATGATTTTCGATCATGTGCCAATATTTGAGTGAGATATTCCATGCTATTTTAAAACCGATAGGTCACTCTTTTTGAAGTCGCGATAAAATTCGTGATTGCGTAGGATGCGGTGAGCGGTGCGAACCGCATCAATAGTGGGGTGGCTCACGAACATCCATGATGCGGTTCGTACCTCA
>JARRQF010000072.1:0-13214 GCA_037382065.1 Candidatus Thiodiazotropha sp.
CTCAGGCCAGGATACTGCGTTGCAATGCTTGAAAAGGGCGAGCCATTCCCTGCGCATTGCGCCTTGTCTCCTGGCCTGAGCAGGCTTCTATCATCGTCAATTTGTATGAAGCACCACACGAGGATGTGGTGAGGCACGAATCGCATCATGGATGTTTGTGAGCCACCGCACTATTGATGCGGTTCACACCGCTCACCGCATCCCACGCAATCACGAATTTTATAGCGGATTCAAAAGAGTTACCTTTGAATATCTCACTATTGGATAATTAATTTTTTCTGAGGCCCTTAGTGCTTTATCGATCCAAATGCCCTTACCCAAACACCAGCCTTTTGAATAGCGGGAGGCAGCTCCTTTTGAGCTTGTATGGCCTGTTTCCTGCTCGCAAAAGAGCCCCACAAGAGACTGTGCCAAGGTCTCCCCTTTCTTTTGGTTTTTAGGGTATAGGTCTGTTTTTCAAGCTTATTTACCTTTACAAAGCGCTCAAGGGAGTGAATATTCTCAACGGCAATGAGTTGCAGAGTATAGTTCTGAGGGGGCTGGGATAGCACCCAATCTAGTGCCTTATCATAGGGATCCCTGTTTGGCGTCCCAGTAGACTTTTGAGACTGCCCTGTTTGCCTAGAAGTTTTTATACTGATGGCTTCCTCAGCATCGGGGATTTTAGCCACAAAATCAGATTCTGTAGGCAAGTAGGCCTGTTGCGTCATCTCTTCTACCTCAGATTTTGCTGCTTCTGGAGACTCCGAGTGCAACGACGGCGCTATCACTTGCGCCTCCTTGGCCATCTCTTTTGCAGGCTTGACACTCACATGAGTGGCCTCATTGACAGCCGCTAATGCCGGTGTTTCAAGGTCTGATATTGAAGCAACTTCACCTGGTGAAACATGCTCAGAGGTGGCGCTACTGTTTGCCTCCGTATCAGTAGTCACAGCCTGAGGAGTGGTTACCGCTTGCTCTGTCTCTTTAGGCGGCTCAGGCAGTGACTCATGCAAATCTGGCACAGCAATCGCCACTTGAGTCATGTCACGCTCAACCACCACCTCGCTCTTCTCATCCACTGGAGGCTTTAAAATAATCTTACTGGACTTTGGCGCTACTTCACTTAAGAGAGCTGGATCGGCAGAATTAATTACCCTGTCAGGCGGCTCAAACAGGTCATTGATCTGCTCTTGAAACAGCAGAAGCATTAACACCAATACCAGAAAGGGCACCCCACCCAAGATCAATTGCTTCTTATAGCCACTGAAAAATGGCTGTTTTGTACTTTTTTCCAGACTAATCTCACTCAAGATGGCTGCCGCCAAGGGACCAGGATTGCCTCCTGTATCCTTGTGCAGCCACCTCAATCTGATCGCATCCAGAGCAAACTGCTCAGAAAGCCCTTCCCTATTTAGCAGAAAATGCATAAAGTCGGTCACTTGCTCTCGGGTTATCACGGGCAGGTCAATGGCTTGAATAACTTGTGGTGACATCACCTGTAACTGGGGAGTAGCAAGCAACAGATCAATCTGCTCATCGGCAAACAGTACAATGCTAATCAATCTGATCCCATCCACCTGCCTTTCGAAAAGACGCAGCAAGATGATCAGGCTGGTGGGTGGCAGCATCTGCGCATCATCAACCAGAAGCACTGGTATTCGACCGTTTTTTCGCAATGCTTCAAAGCGCTCAACCAAACGCGGCAATAATTCACCCGAAAGATCTGCTAATCCACTGCAACGAGCAATGAAGGCAAGCAGTCGCTCAGGTTGCAGGGCAGGTTCAGCAGAGAAGTGGCAGACACTCCAGTTTTCTGAGGCAGACTCTCGCAGTTTTGATGCCATCAGCGTCTTACCACTACCAGCAGCTCCCCTGACCAGCGGAACCAGTTCGCTATTCTCAATCAAATGACGAATCAGATCGATGTGAGCCGCGTTTTCAGGTGTTGAAAAATACTGATTAGAATCAGACACAAGCGTTCCCATTCAAAATGCACTCAACCTTGCAAGGTTAGTTCAAGTTGTTCTCTATCGAACTCATCAACAACCAAAGATTGACCAATATCTTTAAGCAACACAAATCTCAATCGTCCGTCCATGACCTTCTTATCGACAGCCATTAACTGAAGAAAACGTTCGGCGGTCATCTCTTTTGGCGGAGTGACAGGCAGATTTGCCCGTTCAATGAGGTGAGTCGCACGATCAAGCGCCTCTTTTGACAGCCATCCAAGACGGTGCGAGAGATCAGCAGCCATGCACATCCCCGTTGCAACAGCTTCACCATGCAGCCACTTCCCATACCCCATGCCGGTTTCGATCGCGTGACCAAAGGTATGCCCCAGGTTAAGCAACGCTCGTCTACCAGCCTCTCTTTCGTCAGCCTCAACAACTTCTGCTTTACAGCGACAAGATCTTTGGATGGCATAGGCAAGTGTGACTGGGTCACGCTCTAGCAAGGCATCCAAATGCTCTTCCAACCAGTAAAAAAACTCAGCATCAATGATCAGTCCATACTTGATAACCTCTGCCAGTCCTGATGAAAACTGCCTTTGATCTAAGGTTCTTAGTGTTCCTGTATCAGCTAGCACCAAACGTGGTTGGTAGAAAGCCCCAATCATGTTCTTGCCCAGCGAATGATTAACCCCTGTCTTGCCACCAACAGAGGAGTCGACCTGAGATAAAAGCGTCGTCGGAACTTGTATAAAATGCACACCACGCTGATAGGTAGCAGCAGCAAAACCAGTCATGTCACCTATTACACCGCCACCCAAAGCAACTAACGTCGCCTGACGTGTAAATCGATGTTCCAGTAGGGCAGTGTAGATCTGGTTCAAAACATCAAGGGTTTTAAACACTTCTCCATCTGGCAATATACAGGTTGCCAGTTCAAACCCCTGCAGCGCCTCTCGTGTCTTCTCCAGATAGAGAGGAGCAACTGTTTCGTTACTAACGACCATAACCTGCCGGCCGGGAATAAAATCAGCATAGAATTCCTTCTGAGCATGTACACCTTCACCGATAAAAATCGGGTAACTTCTGTCGCCTAGATCGACATCCAGTTTATTCTCATAGTTGCTCATAGATTTAACCTAAAATCCGCAGGTGGGAATGACATTTAATAACCTGTCCAATATATCAGATTCTAGTGTGGTGCTTCATACAAATTGACGATTATAGCGTGACGCTAAGCGGTTAGCCGCTAGGCGCGTGCCGCCGGGAATGGCTTCTCCTTTTCCTGCGCATTGCGCCTTGTCTCCTGGCCTGAGCAGGCTTCTATAATCGTCAATTTGTATGAAGCACCACACTAGGTTAAACCTATGGGTTCAAAGACTCTAACTGCTTACGAATATCGTGCACCACAGCTTGAGTATTCCTACCCTCAGTGCTGATAACCAGATCTGATGTCTGTCGATAGAGTGGATCACGCTCTTCCATCAGTGATTTGAGCGTGGTTAAGGGGTCTGGAGTCTGTAATAGAGGCCTGTTTTTATCTCGGTGGGTTCTTTCAAACTGCTGCTCCACTGTACAGTGAAGATAGATGACAACTCCCCTCGCTGACAGCAATTTACGATTATCCTCATTAATTACCGCACCACCACCAGTAGCCAACACAATCTCCTCACGTGAGGTCAATTTATTGATCACATCGTGTTCGCGCTGACGAAATCCCGCTTCACCTTCAAACTCAAAGATAGTTGGTATATCAACGCCTGTTCGTCGCTGAATCTCCTGGTCAGAATCGATAAATTCTTTACGGTAATACTCTGCCAGCTGTTTGCCAACGGTTGTTTTTCCGGCCCCCATAGGCCCAATCAAAAAAAGGTTTTGCACGCGCATAATGTCATCGATATCAGGGTGTGGAACTTATTGACATCCTCGCCGCCCAAAAGAACGGCGATTCCTACGACGCTCAAACGCAGCATTGAGCCGTGTCTGAGTCGCTTTGGTGGATTCCTGCTGCTGGCGGTCTTACTGCACCACTCACAGGCTAACTGGGCATATCCTGCCCTTAGAGCTTCGGAAAAAATTAATTATCCAATCCTACTTGTATTTTAGTGGGTGGCGAAACTCGGCCCAACCCTAATCAAGAATCGATTTATTGAGGCCGGATGTACCTGCAGTTCAATCTCATGCTCAGTCTGGATCAACACAAGCCATTTGCCGCCGTATTTAAATACTTGCAAGCGTTTCATACCTAAATCATACAAGGAAAGGCCGGACTTGAAAAAGCGAGTCTGGAAAAATGTGTTGTAGTCACACCCTCGCACTTTGCCTCTTCATGCGCTGGTGTCGTGCACCTATTGGCATCATCAAACAATAATCGAGCAACAGCAATAACAGCAGACACCCTGTTAGCAAACAACATGGACACCTGTGCTGCCCACGCTATTCATTCCCGCCCTGGACGACGAGGCTTTTCGCACAGTTAGGTAACCTAAAAAGATCAGTTGGACAGTGTGAAGAGTACGCTTGTGGTGATGCAGGAGAAGGTCTCTCCTACACAATGTGCAACGACGCAGCCCACTATTCCAAGGAGTTACAACGTCGCCACAAGCGTGCCATTCGCGTTATGCTGTGATTCACTCAATAGGTGACCATCACCATCGAAGCTATCTTCTTCAAAATCAATAACCTGCTAGTAACATGGAGCGGCCAACTGATTTTTTAGGTTTAAGCTAACGCACAGTCAGTGTCTCTTTAAGTATCTTCGGTGTGACGAAGATAAGTAACTCTTTGTTCTCATCCACACTTGTATTTCGCCTAAACAAAACACCTGCGTATGGCAGATCACCAAAGAAGGGGACTTTATCGGAGTTCCTACTCTTATTTCTCTCAAAAACACCACCCAATACAACCGTTTCACCATTATCAACAAGCACCGTGGTTTCAATCCTTCTGGTATCAATAGGTGGCACACCCAACACAAGCCGAGAAAAGTCTGGATTATCTTTATTGATCAGCAGATCCATTCTTACGCGATCATCTGGCGTGATATGCGGTGTCACCTCAAGTCTCAATAGCGCCTCTTTGAAGGCAACCCGAGTAGCACCACTTGAGGTCACCTCTTGGTAGGGAACCTCAATACCTTGTCTAATTGATGCTGTAGTCTGGTCAGAAGTAATCACCCGAGGACTGGATACTAACTCACCCCGGCCTTCTGTCTGCATGGCGGTCAGTTCTAGCTGCAAAAGGTAAGAACCCAGCTTTCCGACAAGCAAATCAACCCCTCCTGTGGGAGCGGTGACAGGCAGATTGACCATCAGTGACTGTTGATTCTCACCACCATCACTATTGCGCTCAACGCCCCCTGGAGCAAGGTCGTATGTGTTATCTACAAACCCGAGCTGTGAACCAGTAACACCGGCATAGTTACCATCCACTGATCCCTCGAAGGTTGTACCGAACCGGACACCCAAATCTTTGGCAAAATCATTATTGGCAATAACGATCCGCGACTCGATCAACACCTGCCTGACAGGGATATCCAGCTTGAGTAGTAAGCGACGAATATCCTCCAATTTGGAGACCGTATCCTGAACAAGGAGGGTATTTGTCCTAACATCCACCGTAACATTACCACGCTCAGATAAAAGCCGGTTCTCTTCAGACTTTAACAGAGTAGCCAGATCTTCAGCCTTGGCATAATTCACTTGGATAAAATCGGAACGCAATGGTGCCAGCTCTTCAATCTTCTGCTGAGACTCAAGCTCCAGCTGCTCGCGCGCTGCCACCTCTTCGGTTGGCGCAATCATCACAACATTATCGATTTGCCGCTTTGTTAAACCCTTTGATTTAAGAATGATATCAAGTGCTTGATCCCAAGGAACATTCTTTAACCTAAGCGTAATTCGTCCGCCCACCGTATCACTGGTAACCAAGTTAAGTCCGGTAAAATCAGCCAGCAGCTGCAATACGGCTCTAACCTCAATGTCCTGAAAGTTTAAAGAGAGTCTATCGCCGGTAAACACCATGCGCTCTTTCTGTATCTTCTCCTTCTCTTGCTTGCTGAGAGAGCTAACCTCAACCGCATAGGTCTCATTCGCCTGATACGCAAGATAGTCATAATCCCCAATGGGTGAAATTTCTATGACAACATTATCTCCCCTCGGCTTAGTCTCAATTCGGCTGACAGGTGTTGCGAAATCCGTGACATCAAGGGATTGTATGAGTGAGGGGTCCAATGAAGCCTTAAATATCTCCATAATGATTTTGCCCCCTTCTTCCCGTACATCAACAGGAATCGAGGGGTTACCCAATGTCACCAAAACACGCCCTTCACCTGCCTCACCGCGACGGAAATCCACATTTGCGATATCATAATTGCTATCAGCAGTGACAGGTTCTTCGCTTGGCGCAACAGCCAGTACAGAGGGGCTCGCTGCTTTTGTCTGCATGCTGGCACCAGAACCAACCCCCTGATTACTCACATCTAATGTGATAATCACCTTGGAATCTTTAACTTCTGTTTTATAACCAACCATAGAAGAAAGATTGATCACGATGCGGGTTCTATTACCAGCCTCCAGAGCTGTAATGCTATGCGCTGGACCAACACCAATCAATTTGGTTTTGTAGCCAAGCGCACTGCTGACACCAGAAAAGTCAAAGGAGATACGCGCTGGATTATCGGTCACAAAGCTGGCTGGCTCATCAACAGGACCACTCAGGCCCAGTGCAATCTGCACCCTATCCCCAGGCAGAGCTGAAAAATCGATCGTTTGAAGGGAAGACCCTGCGAGTGCCAGCAATGGAAAACACCACAGGATTAATAAAAGCATCAATCCAACAAACCTGGGATGCATGGCTCTCGCCAAACCAGGTTGCCCCTTCCTACTGTATCTGAGTGCCATTGGCAAACCCCTCATCTCGAATTCCTCATGACTATTCCGCCAACGCTATCGAAGCCTGACGCTCAATGTAACCACCAGAACCATTCTGGACGATTTCATTCAATTCGATCCTGTCTTCCGCAACCAACATGATACGCCCGTGATTCTGGCCCATGTAGTTACCATTCTTTACCTTATGTACGGTACCCTCCTTGGTCATAACCAATCCCCATGCAACCCCGGCCTGTTCCACTGTTCCCACCATTCGGATGGAATCTAGTGGGTAGCTCTCAAGCTCTTCTTTACGGCGATTCAAATCTGGCTTTAGCCCATTCTCAGCCACATTAGACGCTTCAGCTTGTTCATTTGACGTATCAACAAATGGATTCCGCCTTCCCGCCTCGGTGTATAAGAAAGTCTCGATCTGTTTTATCTCAGGTAGTGGGTCGATTCGTCCAGGTGGCTCGGCCTTCTTATCAGCAATATATTTCTGCAACTCTCCCAAATTTGGATTGGCGCAGCCAGAAACAGATAAAATAAGCAATAAAGAGCTAAGCCACTGGTATTTATGAATAACAATACGCATGCTCACTGCCCCCCCTCTTCATCAAGATAGCGGTAGGTCTTGGCTGTTGCCTCTAGCAGCAGATCACCACCAGTTCCTGTCTCCTTCGAAGATCCTCTCTTGATCTTGATGTCATGAATGGTCACGATTCGTGGCAGTGCGGCCAGGCCACTGATGAAACTTCCAAACTCATGGTATTCACCATATACAATGATCTTGATCGGTAATTCAGCGTAAAACTCTCGGGGTGACTCTCCCTGAGGCTTGAAGAGCTCGAATTCCAAGCCTGAAGCCAGACCGGTCTGTGAAACATCAACCAGCAATTCAGCTACCTCAGTCTTATCTGGAAGTTGCCTTAACATGGTGCCAAAAGACTGCTTCATCTCTTCCAGCTGCTTACGATAAGCCTCAAGGTTAGCGGCCTTAGCCTGCTTCTTTTCAAACTCCCTTCGCAGGTCAAGTTCTTTCTTCTGCACAGTTTCCAAGCCGGCGATCTGGTCTTCGATAATCAGATAATAACCTGCCACAATGACAATTAAGGCAAGCAGAAATACAGCGACTGCCTTTACAGGTGTCGGCCAAATACCGACATTCTGTAGATCCAATTCGTTAAGATCTTCTAAATTCATTCCAAAGCCTCCGAGGTATGGGAGGACTGTTTAACTGAAAGCTTGAAATGGCTGTATCCCGTACCTGTCTTCTCTTTACTTTCGATAAAATCTAACGCTGGACTTTCCAGCCACTCAGATTCATGGATATTACGCATCATGGCGGATACCCTTGCGTTGGACTGGGCTTGCCCTTCAAATGTCACTTTATTTCCTGATTGGCTTATCTGATCTAAATAGACACCATCAGGAAGTGTCTTGACAATTTCGTCAAATAGATGAACAATTTGAGGCCGACTACTTTGTAGCTCTTGAATGATATTCATCCTGGCGAGCAGATTCTGTTTGGTCTTATCCAGATCTCGTATCTCACTGATCTGCTTTTCGACACCTTTGATCTCCCGCTCCAGATAGCTGTTACGCTGGTTCTGCGCTTCAATTTGAGCATCCATGAACATATTGGCGCCATACACAGCAAATGCTGATAATAAAGCCCCCGCGAACATCATCATCCCAAACTCTTTCTGGCGCTCTTTACGCTCCTCTTCACGCCATGGGAGTAAGTTAATACGCGCCATCAGTCGAAACTCCTCAATGCCAGGCCGCAGGCGATCATCAACGCTGGGGCATCGGCACTCAACGCCTGTGGTTTTACTTTGGATGATACCGACATATTGGCAAATGGGTTTGCCACAGATGCCGGGGTTCCCAATTTCTCCTCGACCAGATCGTCAACACCTGGTATTGATGAACTACCTCCAGCCAAAATAATATGATCCACACTATTATATGCACTGGAAGAGAAGAAAAATTGCAGTGATCGGCTAACCTGCTGCGCCATCGCCTCTTTAAACGGCTCTAGAACCTCTGGCACATAGTTATCTGGCAGGCCTCCTTGGCGTTTCGCCATTCCAGCCTCCTCAATAGACAAGCCGTAGCGACGCTGAATCTCTTCCGTCAGCTGCCGACCACCGAAATTCTGTTCACGAGTGTAGATGATTTTATTGTTATGCAGCACGTTCAATGTTGTGGTAGTGGCGCCAATATCCGCGATGGCAATCGTCTGATCATCACCATGCTCGGGTAATTGGTCCATTAATTGAGAGCAGGCATTTTCCATGGCATAGGCTTCTACATCTACAATTGATGCCGTAAGTCCCGCCAGCTCAAGTGCAGCCACCCGGTCATCAACATTCTCGCTTCGAGACGCAGCCAGCAAAACATCCACCAACTCCGGATTTTTATCGGAAGGACCAATCACTTCGAAATCGAGATTCACCTCTTCCAGCGGATACGGAATATATTGATCGGCCTCAAGCTGAATTTGACTTTCGAGTTCTTGATCCGACAGGATGGCTGGCATCGAGATTATTTTGGTAATCACGGCTGAACCAGATACAGCAACTGCGGCATGTTTCGCCCGCGACCCTGATCGCCGCACCGCAGCCCGTATCGCATCACCAACAGCATCGACTTCAGCGATATTCTTCTCGACGACGGCGTTACCAGGTAGGGGCTCTACACCATAAGACTCGACGCGATAGACAGCGCCATTTCTTCCTGGGGTTTGCGACAACTCTAGCAGCTTAACAGCCGTTGAGCTTATGTCGATGCCTATTAAAGGCGGCTTTTTTCTTCCGAATAATGACATGCGGTTTACCCAAATGACTCTTCTGCCGCAGAAACTAACATAGGATTCTCTTTAACAAGAGTAAGTAACTATATAGCAGCAAATGATTTTCTTGTGAAGTTATTTTTTCACAAATGAGCTGAAAAAGCTCGCTCTTTATTGCTAAACTATGCTGACTTTGCTTACGGATCATTCTGGTCCGTCCAGATCAACTAATTTGTGACCCAGTGCATGAAGTCGCTCTACAGACTCTTAAGATACCTCGTTTACTTCTCATTAGGCTTGTCTGTGATAGGAGCCATCGGTCTATATGGCACCTATCGCTACCTTGAACCTAAGTTGCCATCCATCGAAACCCTCAAGGATGTGCGTTTTCAGGTCCCCCTTCGAATCTACAGCAGTGATCAGCTATTGATCGCGGAATATGGTGAAAAACGCCGCGAACCCCTCAACTATGATCAAATACCACCGCTCATGATCCAGGCCTTCTTAGCAGCGGAAGATGACCGTTTCTTCCAACACCCTGGTGTGGACTATCACGGAATCTTACGCGCCGCCTATCAACTGCTCCTTACTGGTGAGCGCCGCCAAGGCGGCAGTACCATCACCATGCAGGTCGCCAGGAATTTCTTCCTCAGCAGTAAAAAAACCTACTCACGAAAACTCAATGAGATATTTCTTGCCTTCAAGATAGAACATATGCTCACCAAAGAGGAGATACTCGAACTCTATCTCAATAAAATCTACCTTGGTCACCGTGCCTATGGCGTCGGTGCTGCTTCCTTAGTCTATTACGGCAGGCACACCGAAAAACTTGAGCTTTCTGAAATTGCAATGATTGCAGGCCTACCTAAAGCGCCCTCAGCACTAAATCCAATCACCGCTCCTGATCGTGCTCTGAGACGCAGAAACTACGTTCTTGGACGAATGCTTAAACTGGGTTATATCAGCCAAGCCGAGCATGATGCGGCAGAAGCAGCCCCTATCAGCGCCAAACTCCATACCACGCCCAACGAAATTGAGGCCCCAGATGTGGCTGAAATGGTGCGAGCCGAAGCTGTTTCTCGCTTTGGACAGGAAGCGTATACCAGCGGTCTCAGCATCACAACCACCATTGATAGCCATCTTCAGGAAGCGGCAAACAGCGCTTTGCGCAATGCCATCCAAGCCTATGACAAACGGCATGGCTATCGAGGCATTGCTGGGCATCACGAAATCAGTGATGAGATGGATAAAACCACGTTGATATCACTTCTTAGCGAGATGACAGATGCTGCAGATTTAACGAAAGCCATCGTCACAGCTGTCGGAGAAAAGGAGATTACCGTTATATCAGCCCAGGGCGAACAGCTCACTATTGGCTGGCCAGGGCTATCCTGGGCTAGTGAATATATCACCACCGAGCGCAAAAAGGCTGAGCCCAAACAGGCTGGGGAGATTCTCAGTGTTGGCGATCTGATCTATCTTTTCTCCGAAACAGACGAGGAGGGCAAGAGCTTCTGGCGTTTAGGTCAAATCCCTAAGGTGGCTGGCGCTCTCGTCTCTCTCTCACCTAAAACAGGAGCCATCAAAGCCCTAGTTGGCGGATATGACTTTCATCTCAGTAAATTCAACAGGGTCACCCAAGCCAAACGCCAACCAGGCTCTGGCTTTAAAGCATTTATCTACTCTGCTGCCTTAGACGCCGGCTTTACTCCTGCAAGCATGATCAATGATGCTCCAGTGGTGTTCGATGATAGCGCCCTGGAATCTTCCTGGCGGCCAGAAAACTACAGCGGGAAATTTTTTGGCCCAACTCGACTTCGATACGCACTCACCCACTCCCGTAATCTTGTCTCAATACGGCTGTTACGGAAAATGGGTATCAAGCATGCGATAGATTATGCTAGCCGATTCGGCTTTGACAAAGAACAACTTCCCCACGACCTCTCTCTTGCCTTAGGAAGCTGCGCCGTCACACCCCTGGCCATGAGCGAAGGCTTCAGCACGCTGGCCAATGGGGGTTACTATGTGCCATCCCACCTCATTGAAACGATTAGTAATGATAAAGGTAAAACCCTTTACCAGGCCAATCCACTTCAAGTATGTGATGGAGCCATGCAGACATTGGCCAAACAAGCCTCAGAGAGCGCCCAAACACCGGCAGCCTCTCTGGCTGAGGTGGACACGGCGCCCCCAGCTGAGGTTGAGATAGACACGGAACCTCCAGCTATCCCTCGTTGCGCCAAGCGCGCCATTACTGCACAGAACCAGTATCTAATGCACTCCATGTTACGCGATGTCGTCCAGTATGGTACCGCACGCAAAGCACGCGCCCTCGGAAGAAAAGATATTGCTGGTAAAACAGGCACCACTAATGACCAAAAGGATGCCTGGTTCAATGGTTTTAACTACTATCTTGCCACCACAGCCTGGATAGGATTCGATGATGCCTCTCCATTGGGCAGAGGAGAGGTTGGTGGAAGAGCTGCGCTACCCGCTTGGATCGACTACATGCGGGTCGCACTCAAGGGTATCGAGGAACGAGTGCCAAGTATGCCACCTGGCATGGTCACCATGCGTATTGATGCCGAAACAGGGGAACCGGTAGGTGTTGGCCATCCAAACGCTATCTTCGAGGTTTTTGAGGTCGACAAGACTCCAGCAATACCTAATGGCAACAGCAGCAACACCACCCAGGAGGATCCGACTGGCACAACTTCAACCCCTATTGAAGACCCTTTTTAGGTTAAACCTAAAAAATGAGCAATAGAAAACGAGAGCAACAAAGACGTATCGCCTACGAGGCGGCGCGCATCCTGACTGAACATCAATCCGATAATATTGCACATGTCTGCCGCAAAGTTGCCGCAAAATATGGCATCACCCATGCCCAAATGATGCCTAGTCTGGAAGAGGTTGAAATAGCATTGCGAGAACAGCAGTGGCTTGTCAGAGGCGATAAACAGTCTGAGGCTCTTCAACAACTGCGCCTCAAAGCCCTGGATGCTATGCAGGCATTTCACCAATTTCATCCGCAACTTGTTGGCTCTGTACTTCACGGCACCGCTGACCGTAACAGCCACATAGAGCTCCACCTGTATGCTGACACCCCTGAAGATGTACTTTTCTCACTCAGCGACCTGCAAATACCCTGGCAGGAGATGCAACGTACACTCACGTTCAGCGATGGAAGCCAAGGTATCATGCCTGGCTTTCAGTTCAACGCAGATGATGTAACATTCCGGTTGATTATCTTTCCTATAGGAAACCACCACAAACACCCCCTAGACCCTATTAACAACCGACCATTAGAGGGTGCCAGCCTTAAACAGCTCAGAGCAATTTTGCAGGTTTGACAGGAGTTGACCGGCACATAAAGCGGGCATCTGAGTCACAACGTTGCTGGTATCTCATCATCCTATCAGCCTTTTTTAGGGTTATGGGAATAGCCATTAACAAGCCCCCCTTGTTAGGCACCTCGGAATTTCCTACTATCCGTGCTCTAGTGTGGTGCTTCATACAAATTGACGATTATAGAAGCCTGCTCAGGCCAGGAGACAAGGCGCAATGCGCAGGGAATGGCTCGCCCTTTTCAACCTAAAAAGATCAGTTGGACAG